>DATCXL010000717.1:0-2309 GCA_036565825.1 Mycobacteriales bacterium | reverse complement strand
TCGCGACGACCCAGATCTACACACACGTGTCGGTGGAGCGGCTGAGGGCGGTCTATGAGCGTGCACACCCCCGGGCCTGACCGCCCGCAGGTGAACGCCGCCACCGCGCCCGATTCCGCAGCCGCCGTGGCCCAGTCACCGTACGGGGGCAAGCCGCGACGCCGTGAGGTCGACGAGGCTCTGGAGGAACTGTGGCGAGCCTTCAAGAAGACCGGCGACCAGCGGCAACGTGAGCGGCTCATCCTGCACTACTCGCCGCTGGTGAAGTACGTGGCCGGCCGGGTGGGGGTCGGTCTGCCGGCGAACGTGGAACAGGCTGACCTGGTCTCCTACGGCATGTTCGGCCTGATCGATGCGATCGAGCGTTTCGATCTGGATCGTTCGGTGAAGTTCGAAACCTATGCCATCAGTCGGATCCGCGGCGCGATCATCGACGAGCTGCGGGCGATGGACTGGATTCCACGGTCGGTCCGGTTCAAGGCTCGGGCGGTGGAGGGCGCCTACGCCCGGCTGGAGGCGCGCCAGCGTCGCACCCCGACCGAACGGGAGGTCGCCACCGAACTGGGCATCTCACTGGCTGAGCTTCACCAGATCTTCAGCCAGCTCTCGTTCGTCCATGTGGTCGCGCTGGACGAGTTGCTCCGGGTCAGCGCCGAACACGGTGTGATCAGCCTCAAGGACACCCTGGAGGACACCGCCGCGGACGATCCGGTGCAGGTCTTCGAAAGTGAGGAGACCAAACACCTACTCGCCCGGGCGATCAGTTCCCTGCCTGACCGGGAACGCACCATCGTCACCCTCTACTACTACGAGGGCCTCACCCTCGCGCAGATCGGCAAGATCCTCGGTGTGACCGAGAGTCGGATCTGCCAACTGCACACCAAGGCGGTCCTGCAACTGCGGGCGAAGCTGGCCGATCCGCCCGAGGTAGATGGTTGATTCAGGCCCTCGCCGAAGCGGAGCCCCGGCTCGGGAGCCCGCCGGTGCGGGGGCTGGCGCGCTGTGTTGCCTTCGTGGGGGAGCTTCACTCCACCCCACGCCCCCTCAACCCCACGGCGGTGGCGTGGGTCGGACCGGTTGGCTGGTCGCAGGCCTCGGCGGGATGACGATGACGGTCACCACGGCGGCCGGCGTCGGGACATTGCGAACGCGCCCGCCGCGGCCAGGCCGGCTGCGATCAGGTTCGGGTTCGGGTCCGGCCGGGACGGTTCGCCCACGGCGGGGCGGAGTGTCGTACCGGTGTCCGGTCGCGGAATCGACGTGGCGCCGTCTGACAGGTTTCGGGGCGGTCCGTCGCGTCGGGTTGGTGGGTCGGCCCGGGGTAGCAGCCGCACCGGTCCGCGCCGCAGCAGCGACAACGGGTCCAGATAGGTCCTGCCCCTCAACAGACCCCAGTGCAGACAGGCTGGGGCCGGGCATCCGACATGTCCGGCCTCCAACGTGCCCACCACGGTGCCGGCCAGCACGTGCCGGCCGTGCCGGACCACCGGATGCACCGGTTCGTAGGTGGTTCGCAGGCCTGCGGCGTGTACCACCGTGACGACTCCTCGGCCGGCCAGTACGCCGACGTACCCGACGACTCCGGGGCCGGCGGCGAGCACCGGAGTGCCCGGCGCCGCCGCCAGGTCGACCCCGCGGTGACCGGGCCCGTACGGGGTGTCCGGCGGATCGAAGCCACGGGTCACCCACGGTGCACCCGCAACGTCTGTCCTTCCAGACATTCCTGATGATGGGGACGGTAACGGCCAGCGCCATGGGCCGGTAGACAGATCGGTGCGTCCAGGTCGATCCGGTGCGGAAGGTGCGAACGGTGCGGCCAACGCCCTCACCGGTGCCAGCGGGACCAGGGCCAGCAACACCGACGCCAGCAGCAGGAGTGACATCGGCGGGGACCAAGGAGCACCCGCCGGCGGGGACGAGGCCGGGAGCAAGGTTGACTCCTCGGTTGGAACCCCCGTTGGAGCCCCGGTCGGAATCTGGCCCAACAACCGGCGACGGACGGGTTCGGCGCTCAGCTCAGGCATGCCCTGACGATGCCTGGCCGGGGTGGTTCTGGTCATCGGGGGTCCGGCGTCGTGTGGACAGATTCGGTGGCTGTGGATAACCGGGCGGTCGGCGCATCGTCACAACCGCCTACGCCGTACACTCGTACCGCGACCCGTATCGGCGGGTCGACTTCGCACGCCCTGCACAGTCTGTATCCGTCCCGGTCCGGGGCGGTTCGAACCGTGTGACGCACCATTCGGTCCGTGGGCCACCGCGGCGGTGCTGCCGGGCGTCAGGTGTGGCGGTCACCCGGCCGTCACGAC
>DATCXL010000713.1:0-9673 GCA_036565825.1 Mycobacteriales bacterium | reverse complement strand
GTCATCGCACTGCTCTACGGTCTGCTCGGGATCTCACTGAATCTTGAGTGGGGGCACACCGGTATCATCAACTTCGGGCACGTGGCGTTCTTCGCCACGGGGGCCTACACGACCTCTCTGTTGACCACACGAACATCCGCGGGTATCGCCCCCGGACTGATCGCTGCCTTCGTCATGGCCGCTCTGCTCGCTCTCCCCATCGGCTGGATCACGCTGCGACTCTCGTCCGACTTTCTGGCGATCGTGACAATAGGATTCGCCGAGACGCTACGAATCATCCTGCTGAACGCGGGCTGGTCCGGTGGACCCAGCGGCATCACCGGAATCCCCCGTCCACTGACAACGCTGGACGTGCAGCAGTTCAACCTCATCTGGGCCGGCACCGTCGCGCTTGCGGTCATCGCCGCCATGCTGGTGCTACGTAACATCAGCAGGAGCCCGTTCGGGCGGGTGCTGCGTGCGATCAGGGCCGACGAACGCGCGGCGGCCATGCTGGGTAAGAACGTCGCTGCCGCCAAGACGACAAGCCTGGTCATCGGATCGGGCCTCGCCGGTCTGGCCGGAGCGATCTACGCCCACTACATCGGTTACATCGCCCCCGACCAGTTCGAGCCGTCGGTCACCTTCTTCGTGTGGGCGGGAATCATCATCGGCGGATCGTCACACGTCGGTGCCCTGATCGGAACCATCGGCCTGGTGGGGCTACTCGAGGCAAGTAGATTCCTCGGTGACTTCGGCTTCACGGCCATCTCCGCCACCCACATGGCAAACCTTCGCCTGATCGCGGTCGGGTTGCTCATCATCCTGTTCGTACGATTTCGACCACAGGGCGCGTTTCCGAGTCGTGCGCCGGGCAGGCGAGGTGCGTCAGTGGATTCCCCGACCGCTGGAGGCCTCGTCGACGCCACCGCCGCCGCTACCAGCGCTGACACCAGCACCAGCACCGATCCATCCCGTCACACCGAGGGTCAATGATGTTGCAGATCGAGAACCTTTCTGTGCGCTTCGGTGGGTTGCAGGCCGTTCGGGACGTGTCCCTGTCCTGTGCGAAGGGGGCGGTGACGGCGATCATCGGGCCGAACGGGGCTGGTAAGAGCACCCTGTTCGACGCGCTCACCGGTTATGTAGGGACATCCGGCGGCACCGTCCGGCTCGACGGTAAGGACATCAGCGGCCGACCGCCGCACGTCCTGGCCAGGGCCGGGGTCGCCAGGACCTTCCAGACCCCGAGGCTGTTCGACGAGATGTCGGTGCTCGAGAACCTCACCGTCGCAGCACCCGACGGTGGCCTCCCGGTGTTGATCCTGTCCGCGCTGACCCGGGTGGGACTGCGGACCGCGGTGACACGCGCGGAGCGTCAGGCACTGGACCTCCTCGACCTGCTGCGCCTCTTCCCACTGCGTGACCATCTGGCCGAACATCTCTCCGGTGGCCAGCGAAAACTGGTGGAACTCGGCAGGGCGCTCATGACCGAGCCCCAGTTCCTGTTGCTCGACGAGCCGGTCGCCGGCGTCAACCCGACCCTGGCGGTGGAGATCGCGGACCACATCCGACGGATCGCAGACACCGGTGTCGGCGTTGTCATGATCGAGCACAACATGGACTTTGTCATGAGGTTGAGTGACTGGGTCTACGTCATGGCATCGGGGGCGGTTCTCGCGGAGGGTCGCCCGGCTGACGTGCAACAGGACAGTCGAGTACTCGACGCGTACCTGGGAGGTTCCGCGGAATGACGGTGCGCCTCGAGGTGTCCGAACTCAGGGTCGGTTACGGGAGCGTTGTCATCCTGGACGGCGTCGGCGTCGTCCTCAACGAGGGTGAGATCGTCTGTGTCGCCGGTCCGAACGGGGCCGGTAAGTCCACGCTTCTCAAGGCCATCGCCGGGATCCTCCCCTGGCGCGCCGGCTCAGTCGTGATAGATGGGGTCACGGCCGAGATCGGGCAGACCCGCGATCCCGCGCGGCAGCACCTGAGCTACGTTCCCCAGGTGGCGAACATATTCCCCTCACTGACCGTGGAGGAGAATATCGCGGTGGTGTTGCGCGGCCGGGGAAGGCACCGACGGCAGGAACTGGACAGGGCCTTCGGGTCATTTCCTCAGCTCCACGAACTCCGTGCACAGTCGGGTGGAAGCCTGTCCGGGGGTCAACGTCAGGCACTCGCCTTCGCCATGGCGCTGGTACGTCAACCACGGTTGCTACTGCTTGACGAACCGAGCGCCGCGTTGGCACCCGCGGCAGCCGCCGAGGTCTTCCAACGCATTGTCGCGCTACGCGACTCCGGAGTCCCGGTCCTGCTTGTGGAGCAGAACGTGAACCTGGCGCTCGGCGTGTCCGATCGCGCCTACATACTCGACGGTGGTCGGAACGCCATCGAGGGGCCTGCGGCCGATATTCGCGACGACCCGAACGTCAGGCGGGTCTACCTGGGTGGCCACGCCGGCACACCCAACAGCCGCTAGATGGTTGTTTCCAGGCCCTCGCCGGGGCGGAGTTCCGGCTCGGGGGTCCCGCCGCAGGTGGCATGGTGCTGTGCTGCCTTCTATGGGGGAAGCTCTGCCAAACCCCCTTGCCCGCTGGGACAAACGGCAGACACCTCGGCATCAGTCGCCGGTGCCATGACCGCCCACTCCTGCCTCGCCCGGGTGAGGGTGTTCAGCTGGGAGCCCGTGGTCGCGTGGGAGTCCTCCAGCCGGACGGCTCAGAAGAGCGAGGTCGCCGAAGGTTTCCCTCAGAGACTTGACACTGGCCGTACAAATGGGGTTGACCGCATACCGGTCGGGCAAGGATTCGGAACCGGGGTTCCGCGATGTCCTTCGGCACCGTCCGCCCGCCCGGCGCCGCCCCCGGGCTGGCGGACGACACAGCCAGGATGTGCGACAATGCGCCGCAGAGTGCGTGGTAGTCGCATTCTCGCGATGGAAGGCTGGGGAATCCGTGGTTGAGGCAGCCGGAGAGACGACCTGGGAACGCATCCTCCGGGTCTCCGCCGACCTGTTCGCGCAGAAGGGATATCACGGGACCGGGCTCAGTGAACTCACCGACGCCATTCGTCTGGGCCGCGGTGGCCTCTACCACCATATTCGCAGTAAGGACTCGCTGCTCGCCCAGATATCCCGCAAACCCATCCGGGATGCCGCCGAGCAGGCCGAGGCGATCGTTGCCCAGAACATCACGGCCGAGGAGAAGGTGTTCGCCCTCGCCCGCGGATTGATCTCATCCATCGAGGCCCAACCATCGCCCTGGATCGTCTTCTTCCGCGAGTACAGCTCATTGCCGCCGGAACACCAGCGGGAGGTGCTGACGCAACGCGAGCGCTATCTCCGCTCATGGGAGCTCGCCGTCGAACAGGGCGTGCAGTCCGGCGACTTCTGTGACGATCCACCGCTGTTCCTGGAAGGTCTGCTCGCGTTCTTCATCTATTCCTATATCTGGGTGAACAACAAGGGCGTGCAGGAGCCACTTGGCGAGTCTCTGGCGAGGTTCGTGCTGCGCGGGCTCAGAAAGTCTCTCTGACCCGTTCGTGAACCGCGACCGGCAGGTCGGCGCGGACGAGGTGTGGCCGACTGCCACCGCGCGGGACAGTCGTTTCCGTCATATCGCACCGGCTCGTACATGGGGACTGCTATCGTGTACCGACCGATCGGTACAATCGTGATGGTCGCACGGGTCGACGGAAGAGCGAGCGGTTGGAGACACTGTGTCGACGCTTGTCATCGCAGGCGCACGCGTTCTCGACGTGCGGACGGGTGAGTATCTGGATCGACGCGACGTCGTGGTGGACCGCGGCACAGTCGTCGAGGTCACCCCGAGGGCAACGATCGCGGACGCCCGGACCCTGGATGGCCGGGGGCTCACCCTCATGCCCGGCCTGATCGATTCACACGTCCATCTCGCCGCGGTGGCCCCCGACCTCGGCCAGCTTCCGAACTCGTCGCCCAGCTACGTGGCCGCCTTCGCGATCCAGTCCATGAAGGCCATGTTGCGACGCGGATTCACCACGGTCCGAGATCAGGGCGGGGCAGACCACGGCCTGGCCAGGGCCCAGGCCGAGGGCTTGGTGACAGGCCCGCGAATCCACTTCTGCGGGCGGGCGTTAAGCCAGACCGGTGGTCACGGGGACGTCAGGCCCGTGGGGCAGAACCTCCTCGACGACCACGCGTGCTGCCCGGGTGTCGGCCGCGTCGCCGACGGGATCGACGCGGTCCGTGCCGCCGCCCGTGACGAACTGCGGAGGGGTGCGAACCACATCAAGGTGATGGCGTCCGGCGGTGTGGCCTCGCCGACCGACCGCATCGACTCGGTGCAGTACTCGGTCGGCGAACTTGAGGCCGTTGTCGAGGAGGCCACCGCCGCGAACCGCTACGTGGCCGCCCACGCCTACACGCCGAGGGCCATAATCCGTGCGGTTGGCGCGGGAGTGAGAACAATCGAGCATGGCAACCTACTCGACGACGACAGTGTCCGGGCAATGGTCGAACACGGGGCCTTCCTCGTTCCCACCCTGGTCACGTATCAGGCCCTTGCCGAGGACGGTCCCGCGTACGGCTTCCCCGACACGAGCATGAAGAAACTCGACGATGTCCTGGACGGCGGTCTCGGCGCGCTGGAGATGGCGTCGCGCGCGGGCGTCCGCATCGCATTCGGCACGGACCTGCTCGGCCCGCTGCAGGAACACCAGTCCGTGGAGTTCCGGATACGAGCCGAGGTTCAGGACCCCGTCGACATCATCCGGTCAGCGACTCTGGTCGGCGCCGAGCTGCTGGGTGAGACCGGGCGACTGGGGTGTGTCGAGGAGGGTGCGGTCGCGGATCTGCTGCTGGTGGACGGCGATCCGGTTCGGGACATCTCGGTGCTCGCCGAACCACAACGACACGTCCGCGCCGTCATCCAGGACGGCGTGATCAGATTTCGGGGCGAACACGGGTAACGCTGTGGCGGTAACCAACCGCCATCGTCGGGGCATATTCGTTCATGTGCCATTCCTTTCCGGGACAAACAAGTGAGGACTGTCCGGTGCTACGTGCAGGTCTTCTCAGAGCGGCGACCAGTCCCCGTGTGCGGCGTGTGCTTGAACGGACGCCGTCCACGCGCGTGGTTGTCAACCGGTTCGTGGCCGGAGAGTCCGCAGCGGAGGCGATCGCCGCGTGCCATCGCCTCATTCGGCGCGGCTGCATGGTGACTCTCGACTACCTCGGTGAGGATACGACGAGTCTCACCCAGGCCAGGAGTGTCGTCACGCACTACCACGAGGTCCTGAGTGGACTACGCACGGCGGGAATCGCCCAGCAGGTGGAGATGAGCCTCAAGCTGTCGGCCCTGGGTCAGGCACTTTCCACCGACGGTGAATCCGTGGCGCTCGACCACGCTCGGGAGATCGCCTCCACCGCACGTGACTGCGGCACATCGATCACGGTGGACATGGAGAACCACCTCACCACCGACTCGACGCTGAGGGTCGTAGGTCGCCTACGTGAGGACTTTCCGACCACCGGGGCCGTGATCCAGGCGTACCTGCACCGGAGCCCGGAGGACTGCCGCATGCTCGCCCACCCCGGTTCGAGGGTCCGGTTGTGTAAGGGTGCCTATCGGGAGCCTTCCGCGGTGGCCCTCCAGGACCGTGAGGACATCCGGCAGTCGTACGTGAAGTGCGCCGGCACCCTCATGTCGGGGGGTGCCACTCCCCTGTTGGCGACCCACGATCCACGGCTGATCACCCAGATCCGGCGGCTCGTCGTCACACACGATCTGAGCCGCGACGACTTCGAGTTCCAGATGCTGTACGGCATCCGACCCAACGAGCAGGAGCGGCTTGTCGCCGACGGATTCCACGTCCGGGTGTACGTGCCCTTCGGTGAGGAATGGTACGGATACCTGATGAGGCGCATGGCCGAACGTCCAGCCAACGTCGGACTCTTCCTGCGTTCCCTGACCAGCAGGAACTAGCGTCCGTCCCCAATTGCCATCGCGCGGTCTCCGGGCGGTGCGGTCGGCCAGGGTCTTCCCGCGGGTCAGCGCCCTCGACGGGTACGTAACCATGCGCTCAGCACCCGTCGAGTCCTGTCGTCGGCCCGAACGGCGGCCTTCTATGGAATCTGGCCGAATCTGCTCCGCGGGACCGGTGCGGCCATCAACGCGCGGGTGGCCTTCAGGTCCCAGGACAGGTCAACCTGCCAGAGGTCATACTCGTCCTGGTAGACCCGCACCGCGGTGGCCAGTGCGCAGACAGCCTGGTGGGGGTTCGTCGCGTAGATCCATACCCGGTCGCCCGGGATCATCATGCGGGAGCCGGAGTTGAGGATCCATTTGTCGATGCCCTTCGGGTTCCGTTCGATGCCCGCGAGTAACGCCTCGTGAGACACCCCGGTTTCTGCTCCGGTGACCGGATCGACCAGCGCATAGTCGCTGGTCGGGCTGATCGAGTCCGGATCGACCAACGGCGCATCGACGCCGCTCGAACGGTTGATGGATCACTCCGCCCCGGCGGCAGGCGCGCCCAGCCGCGTCGAAGCGGCGTGTCTCACCCATTTCTCCCATCGGAGGGCTAACCTCGGTCCCCGGATATCGGAGAGGTGATCGCGCTGCGTTTCGTACATACCGCCGACTGGCAACTGGGTATGACCCGTCACTTCCTGGACGCCGAGGCGCAGGCCCGTTACACCGACGCCCGACTCACGGCGGTTCGTGCCATCGGCACGCTCGCGCAGGCTGAGAAGTGTTCGTTCATCCTGGTTTGCGGCGACGTGTTCGAGTCCAACCAACTCTCCGCGAGAACGGTCGCCCGGGCGCTGGATGCGATGCGGGTCAGCCCGGTTCCGATCTACCTGCTACCAGGAAACCATGATCCACTCGACGCGGCATCGATCTACCAAAGTGAGGAGTTTCGACGGCGGCGCCCCGAGCAGGTGCGTGTGATAGAGCGCCCGGGGACGCTGACCGTCGGCGAGGGCGTCGAGATCGTGGCCGCGCCGTGGTACTCGAAGCGGCCGGTGAGCGACCTGGTCGGCGACCAACTCGCCGAACTGTCCACGGCACCAGGCGTGGTGCGGATCGTCGCCGGGCACGGCGCGGTGGAGTCAGTCACCTACACCGGGGGCAGTCCGGCCACGATCCGGATCGGCCCGTTGGGTGCGGCGGTCGAGGGCGGGCTGGTGCACTACGTGGCGCTCGGCGACCGGCACTCGCTCACAGACGTGGGACTGGACGGGCGGGTCTGGTACTCCGGCACTCCGGAGGTGACCGACTACGACGAACAGGTGCCCGGCCAGGTCCTGGTTGTCGACGTCGACGTCGAACGGTGTGGGGTGCGACCGCATCAGGTCGGCACCTGGCGGTTCGTCGAACAACCCTGCCATCTCAACGGGGCCGAGGACGTCGACGCGCTTGGCGGCTGGCTGGCGGGCCTCTCCGACAAGGAGCGGACGGTGGTCAAGCTCGTCCCGGTCGGAACGCTGGGCCTGCGGGAGAAGGTGCGACTCGACGAACTCCTTGACGAGCACAGGAACCTGTTGGCCGCCCTGCAGGTGTCACAGGGCCGTTCCGACCTGGCTGTGCTGCCCGACGACGGGGACCTGGGTGACCTTGGCCTGTCCGGCTTCGCCGCTACCGCGCTCGCCGAGATCGAACAGTCGGCCAGGTCCGGCGGGCCTGGCGCGGCCACCGCGCAGGACGCACTCGGCCTGCTCTACCGGCTGACGAGAGGCACCCGATGAAGGTCCTGTGGATCAGGTTGCGCAACTTCCGTGGGGTCGCCGACCGAACCGTGCGCTTCCAGGAAACCGGGGTCACCATCGTGGAGGGCGGCAACGAGGTCGGTAAGACCTCGCTGTTCGACGGCCTGGACCTGCTACTGGAGAAGCAGGACAGCTCCCGTGACGCCAAGGTCCGGGGGGCGGTACCGACCCACGTCGACGCCGGGCCCGAGGTGGAGGCCGAGATCGTCGCCGGCGAGTACCGGTTCACCTATCGCAAACGCTGGCATCGCAACCTCGAGACCGTACTCACCCTCACCACTCCCCGAGCGGAGAGCCTGACCGGCCGGGAGGCACACGAACGGGTTCGGCGGATCATCGCCACGAGTGTCGACGAGAGCCTGTGGAAGGCGCTGCGGGTCACCCAGACCGACCCGGTCGAGCAGGCCAACCTGCAGGATGCCGCTGCGCTCGGCCGCGCCCTGGACCTCGCCGCGGGTGGCGACAGCGGCGGTGCGGACGACCATCTCGACCTGTACGCCAGGGTGCGGGCGGAGTACGAGAGCTACTTCACCGCCAAGCAGGGCAAGCCGACCGGTGACTACGCCAGGGCCATCAGCCACGCCGCCGCCACGTCCGAAGACGCGGACCGACGCGCGGCCGACCTCGGCGATCTCGATCACAGCGTCGCCGAACACGAGCGACTCACCGGAGAACTCACCACCCTGCGCCAGGAGCAGGACCGGCACCAGATTCGGCTCACCGGACTCCGGGAACGCTGGCGCGAACTGGAAACCCGCCAACAACTGGTGGACAACCTCCAGCAGCACGCACGTCACACCCAACTGGAGGCCGAACAGGCCGGCCGCGACCGCGACGAGCGACAGGAGCTGATCGCTCAGGTCGCCGATCAGGGTGACATCCTGGCCGACCTGCGCACCGCGCACGCCGACGACCAGAGCGCCCTGGACACCGCGCGTACCAGATCCGACGAGGCCGACCAGGCCCGCGAACTGCTTCGTACCGCGCTTCGGGACGCCGAGGTCAGGTACACCCAGGCGAACAGCGACGTCGACCACCTGCACGACCGGGACGAGCTGGAGAAGCTGACCGACCGATGGTCCCGTGCCACCGATGCCGTCGACGACTCGGCCTCGGCCCAGGCCGAGATCGCCACCATTCGGATCGACGAGGCACTGCTGTCGGCGCTGGAGGAGACCCACGACCGCCTGGTCCGGGCCCGGGCCGAGTTGGACGCCGCGTCCGGCACGATCCGGCTGGAGGCACTCACCGCGGTCGACCTCGACCTCGACGGGGAACGTCACGGGTTCACCGAGAACCAGTCGGTCGAACGACCCCTCGGCGACCTGCGCGAGATCGTCATCCCCGGCATGGTGCGGGTGCTGGTTCGACCGGGCTCCGGCGGGCGGGACCTTGCCGACACGGTCCGCCAAACCCAGGACGAATACACGGCGCTGTGTGAACGCGCCGGGGTCCGTGACATCCCCCAGGCGCGCACTGCCATGGAACGACGCAGGGCGGCCGAGCAACGCGTGCGGACCTGCGAGCAGATGCTGGAACGCGAGCTCGGCGGGCAGCGTATCGAGCAACTACGTGCCGACCACGTCAGGTTGACGGCGAGCACCGGGCAGTACCTGCGTGACCGGTCAGCAGGCACGGCGCTGCCCGCCGACCTCGAGTTGGCCAGAGCTACCGCCGCGCAGGCCAGCCAGCACGTCGCCGGACTGCGCGCGCGGCTCGCGCTGGCCGATGAGAAGGCCGAACATCTCGTCGCGACGCTCAACGAACGCGCACTGGCCGTCCGGCTCGCCGACCACCGGATCAGCGACACCGAAGGCCACGTGGCCGAGTTGACCGAAAGGCTCGCCGGCGCGCGCCAGAAGGAGCGCGACGAGGATCTGGACACCCGGTTCGGGCAGGCCGCGGCGAACGCCGACACAGCGTCGGAGCAGTGGCGGTCGG
>DATCXL010000707.1:0-2373 GCA_036565825.1 Mycobacteriales bacterium | reverse complement strand
GGCGGCGGCCATGTCGGCACTGGAGACAGCAAGTGCGGCGGTGGTGCTGGTCGATGGCCGCCCGCGCGGCGTGCTGACCCGCCAGGACCTGCTGACCTACCTCGCCACCGGCTGACCCACTGCCCCCGTTGGCTTGCCGATCTTGGTCTCAGAGGTGTTATCAGGTACGAGATAACGGCACCAACGCCAAGATCGGCGAGCCGCGTGGCCAGATTGGAAGTTTTGTGGACAGTGCCGACGTCAACCGTCTCCCGCTCGATCCAGAGCCGGCCTTTCGCCTGATCGTCACGGGCGGCGGAACGGGCGGGCACACGTACCCTGCTCTCACTGCGGTACGCACTCTGCGGGCAAGGCTCGCGTTGACGGGCAGGGCGTTGGACGTGTTGTGGGTGGGGACAGCAGACGGCCTGGAGTCGCGCGTCGCGGCGACCGAGGGGATCAGGTTCGCGCAGGTTGTCACCGGCAAGGTTCGCCGTTCCAGGAATCCGCTGAGGTTGGTCTCCCCGGCCAACGTGAGGGACATGTGCAACGTTCCTCGTGGCGTCTGGCAGGCCCGCAGGATCGTCTCGCGGTTCCGCCCGGACGTGGTGCTTGCCACGGGTGGTTACGTTGCCGTTCCGGTGGGCCTGGCGGCCTGGTTGTGTCGTCGGCCGTTGGTGGTGCACGAGCAGACCGTCCGTCTTGGCCTGGCCAACCGGGTGCTCGCCCGTGCCGCGACGCGGGTCGCGGTCTCCTCCGAGTCCACCGTGCCGCTGCTACCCGGGTCGGCCGGTCGGACTGCGGTGGTGACGGGTAACCCCGTGCGGCCCGAGGTGTTGTCGGGGCAGGCTGACAAGGCGGTCCAGACCCTCGACCTTCGCGGTTTCGACCGCGCCCTTCCCACCGTCTATGTCACCGGTGGCGCGCAGGGTTCGGCGCAGATCAACGACACGGTGCGCGGCATCCTGCCGTGGCTGTTGTCGCATGCCAACGTCGTTCATCAGTGCGGGGAGGCGAACCTGGTGGCGCTGCGCCGGAACGCTGCTGCGCTGCCTGAGGATCTGGCGGCCCGGTACCACCTGTGTGGTTTCGTCGGCCCGGAGTTGCCCGATGTCCTCGCCCTGGCCGATGTGGTGATCTCTCGGAGTGGCGCTGGGACGATCGCCGAGTTGACCGCATTGGGTAAGGCGGCGGTGCTCATCCCCCTCGCCTCGTCCGCGGGCGGGGAACAGGCGTACAACGCCCGCTACCTGCACGAGGCCGGCGCCGCGGTCGCCCTGCTTGACGGTGTGTCGCCGGACAGCCTGCGGGACGCCGTGGGCCTGCTGCTCGCCGACACTGGCCGGCGCACGGATGTCGCGCAGCGGGCCCGGTCCCACGGCCGACCCGACGCGGCAGACCGACTGGTCGATGTCGTGTTGTCCGTCATATCCGACTAGCAGCCGGTCCTACGGAAGGTGCTGTCGAGCGCCGACTCCGGGCGGTGTTCGGATCACATAACGGTCAAACCCAAGGTCTACCAGCGCCTCGAACGCTGCCCACACCTCGTCGGGAATCTCCTGTGGCGCCTGGAAGCCTCGTTCGGCATAGGTCCTGATGCACGCAATATCAGATCGGCCGCGTGATACGCGACCCGGTCGTCGTGCCGTGCCATCTCGAAAGACCGGTCGCCATAATACCTGGAGCGTCTGGGCGGTGAGGTCATCCTCGACTCCGTCCAGCGGCGCGATAATTGTCCGGTCACCTCCCAGCGGGTCGGGTCTGACGCAGTACCCGTTGACTGAGGTACGGGAACCGATCAGGTGATGCACGTGCTCGTGTCAGGTCCGAGGCTTCCATGGGACAGGACCACTCCAGACTCCAAGCCAAACACCCCGCCATGGAAATGATGGAACAGGGTTGAGGATCGTGTGGGTGGGATGGTGGCGGGACGGTTCAGGGTGGGTCGTGGTTTTCGGGTTCGGTGAGTTATCGCCTGCCGGTTGGGCTGGTCCAACGGAATCGTCCGTTGGTTTGGGTGAGTCGCCAGGTGGTGTGGTGCTTGAGGCGGTGGTGGTGGCGGCAGAGCGCGCCCAGGTTGCCGCGGTTGGTGGGTCCTTTGGGCCAGGGGATGGTGTGGTCCAGGTCTGCCCGTTGTGCGGAGTGTTGACAGCCGGGGAACCGGCATTGTCCGTCCCGTGCGCGGATGAAGTCGTCAAGTGCGGCCGGTGGCCGGTAGGTGTGCCGGGAATGTTCGATCAGTGATCCGTCGACCGGGTCGGTGACCAGTCGCTTCCACACCCCGGTGGGATCCGATGCGATCTTCCGGGCGAACACGGCCGGGATCGGACCGTACCGGTCCAACGTCCCCGGCTTGTGGTCTGCTCCGGCCAGGGTGGTGGCCGCAACGGTCAC
>DATCXL010000704.1:0-2214 GCA_036565825.1 Mycobacteriales bacterium | reverse complement strand
CGTTGGTGTCTACTCGGCGACGGCCACGTTCGACGCTGGCACGTCTCACCCGGGCGGGTTGATTGCGACGTTCCGGGCGTCGGTGTCGGCTCCGACGTCGCGGGGGTCGATGTCGGCAGGCACGCATGCGGTCGGGTCGATGGCCAGCTCGGTCGGGTCTGGTGCGGTCATGGCGGGTGTCGCCGGTTCGGGCGCGGCGATGAGCGGGGGTGGCTGATGCCGTTCGACCTGGGCTCGGTGGTCCCGCTCAGTGTGACGGTCACCGATGCGTCTGGCACCGCGGCGAACGCGGGCAGTGTGGTCCTGACCATCACCCTGCCGGATCAGACGACCGAGACGCCGGCGGTGACCAACGCGTCGACGGGCACGTACACGGCGGAGTACACGCCGACGCAGGCCGGTCGGCACATCGCCCGGTGGGTGGCCACCGGCGCGAACGCTTCTGCGTACACCGACGTGTTCGACGTGACCGAGGCCGTACCGCTCGGTGTGATCAGCCTGGCCGACGCCAAGGCCGGCCTGAACATCAAGACCGCGGCCAACGACGAGGAACTGCGGTCCTACATCAACGCCGCAACCAGGGTTGTCGAGCACTACATCGGGCCGGTCGCGATCCGATCGTTCAGCGAGGTCAGGCCGAGCGGGAGCGTGCTGGTTCTCAGCCGCATCCCGGTGGTGGCGGTCACCTCGCTGGTCCCGGTGTATCCCAGCGGCGTCACTTACGCCGTAGCAGATCTTGATGTGGACACCGAGACGGGGATCGTGCGCCACCTGTCGGGGCTGTGGTTCTTCGGGCCGCAGAGGGTCACCTACACGGCGGGCCGGGCTGTGGTGGCCGACAACTGGCAGGTCGCGGCGCGGATCATCATCCAGCATCTGTGGCAGACCCAGCGCGGTGGTTCCCGGCGGCCGGGGATGGGCCAGTCCGACGACATCGTCGAGCAGCAGTTGGTCAGTGTGATGGGCTTCGCGATCCCGCGCCGCGCCGTCGAGCTGCTCCAACCCGACCAAGTCCCGGGGATCGCATGACGACGCAGATCAGCGCCATCCCGGCCGTGATCGACTACCTGGTGGCCACGCTGACCGCTGCCCTACCGGATGTGCAGGTCCTCGACGGGCCAGGGCTGTCCGACGAGTCGGTTTCCGACCTGCTGTTCATCGGCGTGGACGACCCGGACGGTGACAGTGCGCCGACGTCGGCGGAGGCCACTTCGGACTGGTCGGCGTTGGGTGCCAGGCAGCGCCGGGAGGACATCGTGGTGCACTGCGCGGCGGTGTCCTGGAGCGGTGATGACGTGGTCAAGGTCGTGCGGGACGCGGCGTTCGGCACGGTCGGCGCGGTGGAGCGGGCGATCGTGGCTGATCCGACGTTGGGTGGTGCGGTGCAGTACGCGACGTTCGGCGGGGTCAGCGCGGTGCGGCAGAACACCTCGACCGAGGGCGTGGAGGCGTGGGCGTTGTTCACCGTGCAGGCCCGTGCCCGGCTCACGGCGACGTGAGAGGACACGCGATGGTCGCGCCGATAGGCGAACTGGTCGCACGGGCGTACCCGGACGGCAGGGTGGAGATCGTCCAGGCCGATGCCCGGATCATGGTCTCGCCGGAGTTGATGATCCAGGCGGACCCTGAGTACATGGCCGTCGCCTGGCCGGATGTGACGTTCGTCGGGCAGATTACCTACCGCATCGTCGAGTTCGACCTCGGTTCGCGTGCGTTCGTCGCCGAGAAACAGGGCCGTCGACCCGACGCATCAGCCGAGAGTGCCGCCGACCGGTTCATGCGGGAGCACTTCGATCCCGGGCTCGTCGGCCCGGCCTGACATCCCGTCAGACACACACGAGGAGTCAACAGGATGGCGTCAGCGCAGGTCACGGTGCGAGTCATCGCACCGCAGGCGTGGCGGTGCGAATGCGGGCGACTCAACGACGGTCCCCACACGCCGAGGGCGTTCTGCGTCGGTTGCCGAACCGTGAGCGATCGGCCCGAAGCCCGCTACGTGCTGGCCGAACTCGACCCTGAGGAGTGATCGTGGCGCGAGTACGTAACCGGACCGGTGAGGACCGGATCGTCGGTGGCCGGCTCATCGCCGACGACGCAGTGATGGACGTGCCCGACGACCGGGCCGCCGCGTGGGAGGCCCAACCGGGCTGGGTAGTCGAGATACCGCCGGCGCCGGCGGGGGACCTGGAGGAGTAGGCGATGGCGATCGGTTCG
>DATCXL010000695.1:0-4121 GCA_036565825.1 Mycobacteriales bacterium | reverse complement strand
CGCGGCGGCCGTGACCGCGGGGGCAGCGATGTTGACGCCGGCCACCCAACACCGCACACCATCGCCAGGGCAGACAACGACAGACGCGAGAATTCCGGTCCCCATGCAGACGGTGAGCCACCACGGCATCCAGATATCCGTCCCGGCCGCATGGAAGATCAACAACCTCGCGTGTGGCACACCGATCGCCGACACCGTGATCATCGCGGGCGCACCGGTACCTGCCTGCGCCACCTATCCCACACCAACCGGACTGACCGTGGTGCGACTTGGCGTGCCAAGTTACGTTCGTGCCCTCGCCACCGAGCCGGTCGTCGTGGACGGGCACTCTGGGCGTCTGGGCAGCGGAACGCCAGCCGGAGAGCGGGCCCCGCTCACCGTTCTGGTACTGCCGGACCTTGACGTCGGGGTGAGTGTGGCATCGCCCGATCCGGCCGCCGCCACGCGGATTCCTGACTCGGTCCGGGTCGTCCCGGTGGACAGCTACGGATGCGTCGACCGCGTCGACATGTCCGTCCCGCCGGTGCAACCGGTCCCCCGTTTCGGGGCGACCCAGGTGCTCGTGCCGGGCAGACCCATCCGTGCTGCGGTCTGTCGGTACGACGATGGTTGGCTGATGCGTTCGGCCCCGGTCACACCAACCGAATTGGACACGCTGGTCGACACGCTGAACGGGCTACCGGTCGGGGTCAGCCGACCTGGCCCTGGGTACAACGTGCCACCCGAGGAGTGCGCCAAGGCGACTCGACGTGGATACGTGGTCCACTTCGGCTACCCCGAGGGCCCACCCATGGACGTGCACGTGCACGTCAGCGGGTGCAACGGCCTCTCCACCAACAACGGCGCGCGGACAACCCGGATCAACAAGCCACTGGTCGACCTCCTGATCTCCCACGTCTCGTACAGCGGCGCACTGCCCAATCCGGCAGAGCTGCGGTAGGGGTCCTGATCAGCCAACATCTGCCGGTTCGACCGCCCGCACTCTGTCGGACCACCCGGTGGGATCTGGGACAGTCAGGAGACCTCTGTCGAAGACCCTTTGTGCTGCTCCAGATACGAAGCAGCACTGGCCCTGCTCCAGAAACGGAGCAGTACGAAAGGGGGATCGGGTGGGTTACCTGAGCCGCCGACAGCGCCGGTCGTCTGAACCTGTCCCACCACCCGGCGCCCGGCGCTTTCTGTCGGTGCCGGGCCATAGGTTCCCGCCGACAGACCAGGCGGAGGCGTACAGGGGGTTTGTGGCGATGAGGTTCCGGGTGGAGCGAGACGAGTTCGCCGACGCGGTCGGATGGGTCACCCGCGGCCTACCAAGCCGGCCCGCCGTCCCGGTACTGGCCGGTGTGCTACTCGAAACCGACGACGGTCGGGTGTCGCTGTCCACCTTCGACCATCAGGTCTCCAGCCAGACCAGCCTGGACGCCGTGGACACCGTTGCCGGACGTGTGTTGGTCAGCGGACACCTGCTGGCACCGATCGCCCGCACCCTGCCGGACCACCCGGTGGAGATCTCGGTGCAGGAGAACCGGGCGCGGTTGCACTGTGGCCCGGTGCGCTTCAACCTCCCACTGATGCCCGTCGAGGACCATCCGGTGCCACCGCCCATGCCGCCCGCCGCCGGCCGGGTGCACGGTGCGCGGTTCGCGGCAGCGGTGACCCAGGTTGCGACCGCCGTCGGGCGGGACGAGGCGCTGCCCATGCTGACCGGGGTGCACCTGAGCGTGTCTGCCGAGACTCTGACGTTGTCAACCACCGACCGGTACCGGTTGGCCGTGTGCGAACTGCCCTGGGAGCCGGTACGACCCGGGCTGGTCGACTCGGTGCTGGTCCCGGCCCGCATGCTCACCGAGACGGCCCGGGCACTGGCATCGGCATCGACGGTCACCCTGTGCCTGCCCGATGACGGCACCCGCGGTGGTGGCCACGATGGCGGGATGATCGGCATCGACGCCGGCGACCGGCGCACCATGGCCAGGCTGCTCGACGTGAGCTTCCCCCGGGTCGAACAGTTGTGGCCGTTGGTGTCTCCGACCGTCGCCGAACTGCCTGCCAGGACGCTGGTCGACGCGATCGGGCGGGTCTGCCTGGTCGCCGGACCGCGTACGCCGGTGCACCTGTCGTTCGAGCCCGGCACCATCCGGGTGAGTGCCGGCGAGCCGGACGAGGCCAACGCCGAACAGGACCTGTCCGCCGACGTCTCCGGTGAGCCGGTGACCGTGACAATCACCGCGCCGTACCTGTTGGACGGACTGCGTGGCGCGGGCACCAGGCTGGTGCGGCTGGCGCTGACCAGCAGCGGCAAGCCCGTGGTGATCGCCGCCGTACCCTCCGGAGTCGGGCCGTCTACCACCGGGTTCCGGTATCTGGCCATGTCGTTGCGAATGTCCTAACTTCAAACCCCGTACCCTCCCCGAATCCGGTCCGCCGAGGTCACGGTGGGCACCCACACGGCGACAGCTCCACCGTTGCCGTATCGTGGACGTGATGGCCCATGTGCCATTTATGGTTGTCCTGGATCTTCCGGGACACGTGGTCGCTCGACATCGCTTCCGTCACGGGTTTCCCGCGCGTGGGCTCGCTGCGGCCTGAACCCCTTCGACGGACGGATACCTGTGCCCCGACCCTCCCGCACCTTGTCTCGAACCAACTCCACCGGCCGGCCGGATGCCGGAAACCGCCGCCGCTCGTCTGCAGCCCCCGGCCGCCGCAACGGCGGCTGGAACAGTGGCCGGAACGGCGGCCGAAACAGCGGCCGAAGTGACCGAGGAACGACCTCAACCCGTACCACCCCGCCGGTCAACACGTCCGCGTCCTGGTTGGCCGCGCACACCCGGTCACCCCGCCCGCCGGCAGATTCGCTGGCCGAGGCGGGTCTGCCCGCCGCACTGGTCACCGCGCTGGGCGGCCGTGGCATCACCGAACTGTTCCCGATCCAGGCCGCGACGCTGCCGGACGCTCTCGCCGCCGAGCACGTGCTCGGCCGGGCCCGTACCGGTTCTGGCAAGACGCTCGGATTCGGGCTGCCAATGCTGACCAGGCTGGCTGGCGACCAGCGCCGGGCCCGGCCGACCCGGCCGCACGGCCTGGTGATCGTGCCGACCCGGGAACTGGCCCAGCAGGTCGCCGACGCGCTGTCGCCACTGGCCGCCGCGCTGCGGCTGCGGCTGACCACGGTGTACGGCGGCACCTCGCTGTCCCGACAGATCACCGCGCTGCGCCGTGGTGTCGACATCGTGGTGGCCACCCCTGGCCGGCTGACCGACCTGATCGACCGGGGCACCTGCTCGCTGGACGAGGTGGCGGTGACCGTACTCGACGAGGCCGACCACATGTGCGACCTGGGCTTCCTGCCGGCGGTGCGCGCCCTGCTCGCCCAGGTCCCGGCGGACGGTCAGCGGATGCTGTTCAGTGCGACCCTCGACAACGACGTGCAGGCCATCGTCCGGGAGTACCTGCCCGAGCCGGTGCTGGTCGCGCTGGACGACCCGGAGTCCACCGAGATGGCCGTCACCCACCACCTGTTCGAGGCCGAGGACCCGAAGGCCAAGCTCGACCTGGTCACCGCGCTTGCCAGTGGACTGGGCCGCACCCTGTTGTTCTCCCGGACCAAGCACGGCGCCGACCGACTGGCCCGCCAGCTCACCGACGCCGGCATCCTGGCCGGGGCGTTGCACGGGGGCCTGGCGCAGAACGCCCGGACCCGCCAGTTGCGTGCGTTCGCCGAGGGGAGCAGGCGGGTGCTGGTGGCCACCGACGTGGCCGCCCGTGGGATCCATGTCGACCACATCGAACTGGTCGTGCATGTCGACCCGCCGGCTGACTCGAAGACCTACCTGCACCGGTCGGGCCGTACCGCCCGGGCCGGCGCCGAGGGCACCGTGGTCGTGGTGACGTTGCGCGACCAGCGCCAACCGGTGGAGCGGATGTTGCGCGCGGCCGGTATCGACGTCAAAACGGTGCGGCTGGACGCTGACGACCCGCAGATCCGTGAGTTGGTCGGACCACCGGCGCCGCGCGAGACCCTGCCGGTGCAGCCGGCCCAGCCGGCTCGTTCGACGCAGCACTCCCGACAGTCCCGGTCGGACCGTCCGAACCGCCCCGGTCGGGCGAACCGGCGAGACGAG
>DATCXL010000688.1:0-3831 GCA_036565825.1 Mycobacteriales bacterium | reverse complement strand
GCCGCACCATCGCAACCGAGCACGCTGCCCGGGCGGCGGTGCGCAGCCTGTTGGCGGTTCTCATGAGCCCACCTCGACCGGCGCGTACCCGTGCTCTTCGAGCTCGGCGGCAAGGTCCTTGGTGCCTGAACGCGTGATCTGTCCCGCCGTCATCACGTGCACCTGGTCGGGAACGATGTAGTCCAGCAGTTGCCGGTGATGGGTGATCACCAGCATGGAGCGTTCCGCGGTGCGCAGGGCGTTGACGCCGCCGGCCACGATGCGCAGCGCGTCGATGTCCAGGCCGGAGTCGGTCTCGTCCAGAATCGCCAGGCGGGGTTCGAGGATGGCCATCTGCAGGACCTCGTTGCGTTTCTTCTCCCCGCCGGAGAATCCCTCGTTGACCGAGCGGGTCATGAAGGTCCGGTCCATCTCGACGAGCTTCATCCGCTCCTGCGCGAGCGCGAGGAAGTCGGCGCCGTCCAACTCGTCCTGCCCGCGCGCCCGGCGGATCGCGTTGAGGGCCGTGCGCATGAAGTACATGTTGCCGACGCCGGGGATCTCGATCGGGTGCTGGAAGGCGAGGAACACGCCCGCGGCAGCACGCTGCTCGGGCGACATGTCCAACAGGTCACGGCCGTCGAAGCGGACGCTGCCGCTGACCTCGTAGCCGTCGCGGCCGATCAGCACACTGGCCAGCGTGCTCTTGCCGGCGCCGTTGGGCCCCATGATCGCGTGCACCTCGCCGGGGCCGATCTGCAGGTTGACCCCGCGCAGGATCTGCTTGCCCTCGACCGCGGCGTGTAGGTTCTCGATGGTCAGCATCAGCCCACCGCTCCTTCCAGGCTGACGTTCAGCAGCGCCTGTGCCTCGACGGCGAACTCCATGGGCAGCATCTTGAAGACCTCGCGACAGAACCCGTTGACGATCATCGAGACGGCCTCCTCCTCTGCGATCCCGCGCTGGCGGCAGTAGAGCAACTGCTCCTCGCCGATCTTGGACGTCGAGGCCTCGTGCTCGACCTGACCGGTCGGGTTCTTCACCTCGATGTAGGGGAACGTGTGCGCGCCGCACTGCTTGCCGATCAGCAGCGAGTCGCACTGGGTGAAGTTGCGCGCCCCCGTCGCCGAGTGCCGCATCTCGACCAGGCCACGGTAGGTGTTCTCACCGAAGCCGGCGGAGATCGCCTTGGACACGATGGTGCTGCGGGTGTTCTTGCCCAGGTGCACCATCTTGCTGCCCGTGTCGGCCTGCTGGTGCCGCGAGGTGAGCGCGACCGAGTAGAACTCGCCGACCGAGTTGTCGCCGGTCAGCACGACGCCGGGGTACTTCCAGGTGATCGCCGAGCCGGTCTCGACCTGCGTCCACGAGATCTTGGAGTTCACTCCTGCGGCCTTGCCGCGCTTGGTCACGAAGTTGTAGACCCCGCCGTTGCCCTCGGCGTCGCCCGGGTACCAGTTCTGCACGGTCGAGTACTTGATCTGCGCGTTGTCCAGAGCGACGAGTTCGACGACCGCGGCGTGTAGCTGGTTGTTGTCACGCGCAGGGGCGGTACAGCCCTCCAGATAGCTGACGTACGCGCCCTCCTCGGCAACGATCAGCGTGCGCTCGAACTGACCGGTGTCCGCGGCATTGATGCGGAAGTAGGTGGACAGCTCCATCGGGCTGCGCACACCCTTGGGGATGTAGCAGAACGAACCGTCGGTGAACACCGCGGAGTTCAGGGTGGCGAAGAAGTTGTCCTTGTACGGCACGACACTGCCGAGGTAACGCCGCACCAACTCAGGGTGGCTGCGGACCGCCTCGGAGAACGAGCAGAAGATGATCCCGACGTCGGCCAGCTTCTTCTGCATCGTCGTGGCCACAGACACCGAGTCGACGACCGCGTCGACGGCCACCCCGGACAGGCGCTCCTGCTCGGCCAGCGAGATACCCAGCTTGTTGAACATCTCGCGCAGCTCTGGATCGACCTCGTCCATGCTGCCGACCTTCGGCTTCGGCTTGGGCGCGGAGTAGTAGATGATGTCCTGGTAGTCGACAGGGCCGTAGCGCACGTGCTGCCAGGTCGGCTCGTCCATCGTGACCCAGTGGCGGAAGGCGCGTAGCCGCCACTCAAGTAGCCAGTCCGGTTCCTGCTTCTTGGCCGAGATCAGCCGGATGATGTCTTCGTTCAGGCCCCGTGGCGCGGAGTCGGACTCGATGTCGGTGACGAAACCGAACTGGTACTCCCGGTTCGTCAGGTCGTGAACATCCTCGAAGGTCCCGCTGGTCACACTGGCACGCTCCTGTCCTGTCGCCACGACGCTGGCTCGGCGGACTGTCCACCGCCCGATGCCGGACCGACACGACTGAGCCGCCTCCATGTTTTCACCAACCTACTAGTAAAAACAAGTGCTGGTTCAGGGAGATGTGAGTCACGTTCACGAACCTTGCGCCCAGCGGCGCGCGCGTTGCCTGGTGGCTTGACCGGGGAGACACGCGGTGAACCAGCCCTGGCGCCGTCCGTCAGCTCGGGCCGTAACGGCCGTCTCCGTCACGGCCGTCCCAGCGGGCTCGTGGCATGTCCACCCGGTCACCCCGCAGCGGTACGCCCTCGGCCCGCAGCAACGCCAGTTGCCGGCCACGCAGCGCCGGCGCCGGGCTACCGTCCGCCCGTACCACCCGATGCCACGGCACACCGCCACCGTGCCGGTACATCACCTGACCGACCATCCGCGGAGCCCGTGAGCCGAGGAACTCGGCGATGTCGCCGTAGGACATGACCCGGCCGGCCGGGATACGTTCCACCAGGCCCAGTACCCGTTCGGCGAACTCCGGCAGTTCCGCTGCGCGTTCCACGCCACGCAGCATGCCAGTCGCCAGCTCGCCACCGCCGACCCCGGTCAACTCACGGCACGGCCGGCCCTGTCAACCCACGGCGCGGCCGTAGAGGGCAAGCAACCGGGTCTGCCGGTCGGCATCGTCGGACACCGCGACGGGCGGGGCGAACAGGCCCGAGGCGGCCAGCCCCGACACCTGTGGCTCGGTCCGGCTGTACACCAGTTCGACCAGTTCGGGGTCGAGCCGGTCATCCACACCCAGCCCCCGGGCCAGGTCCCAGGCGTGTATGACCAGATCGGAGACCATCTCCAGCAGGTAGTCGGCGGCCGGACGGTCACCGTAGGACAGGTGTACCGGGCGGGCCAACGCGCCGGGCTCGGCGAACGCCTCGTGGGCGGCCCCGGCCGCGCGCTGCCAGGCCTCGAACGGCTGGTCACCGAGCAGGTCCCCGTCAAACCGGTCACCGACCTGCTCGACCGTCTCACCGGCCAGCATTGGCGGAACCCACAGTTGTTCGTTCACAAGGTGGGAGACCAGTGCGTCCACGTCCCAGTCGGTGCACGGGGTGGGATCGTGCCGTTGCTCCGGCCGCAGCTCGGCCACCCGGCGACCGAACTCCGCCAGGGCTCGCGCGTGGATGTTGATCAGATCCATACCCCGGTCCTACCCGACGAGCACCCGTCCGGTGTCGACAACAGGACGAAACCGCGCGACATCACCCGCACGGGTGGCCAGACATGTCCGACGATGAACGGCGACAGGTTCTTGACGGCCGTCGGAGCGGTCCGACCGCCCGCGGTGGGCGGACGGCGATCAGTAGGTGGGCAGCGCCTTGTCGACCTGGGTCGCCCATGCGGTCACCCCGCCCTGCACGTGCACCGCATCGCGGAACCCGGCCGCCTTCAGCGCGGCCAGCGCCTCGGCCGAGCGCACCCCGGTCTTGCAGTACAGAACGATCGGCCGGTCCTGGGGAAGCTGGGCCAGTGCCACCCCGGAGAGGATGTCGCCCTTGGGGATGAGCACCGAACCGGG
>DATCXL010000673.1:0-3625 GCA_036565825.1 Mycobacteriales bacterium | reverse complement strand
CCACCGGCGGGCCACCCTGCCAGAACTCGCCGAGATCGAACTCGGTGACCAGCGTCTGGCCGCGCTACGCGACGACGTGGTGCGTGCCGAGACTCGACTGCGAGATCTCGACCGGGACCAGCGACGGCTGGAAGCCGACGTCGACCAGGTACGCCAGCGTGCCGCCCGCGACCAGCAGCGGATGGCCTCCGGCGTGATCGGGTCTCCCAAGGAACTGGAGAGCCTCCAGCATGAGGTCGACACGCTGGCCAGGCGCCAGTCCGACCTGGAGGACCAGGTACTCGAGGTGATGGAGCGGCAGGAGACGGTTGACACGGAACTGTCGGAACTGCGGTCGCGGATGGACCAGATAGCTGCCGAGCTGGGCAGTGCGGTCGCCGGACGGGACAGTGCCTACGCCGAGATCGACGCCGCGCAGGCCAGCGCGGCTTCGGAGCGCGATCGGATCGCCGCCGAGATCCCCGAGGAGCTGTCCGCCCTCTATGAGCGGATTCGAGCCTCGGCCGGGGGGGTCGGGGCCGCAGCGCTGAGGCAACGGCGGTGCGAGGGTTGCCGGCTGGAACTGGCCGGCACCGAGCTGACCACGGCGCGCACCGCACCGCCAGACGCGGTCCTCCGTTGCGAGAACTGTGGGCGGATCCTGGTCCGGATTCCGGAGTCCGGCCTTTGAGCGGTGGTCCCGGGCCCGGCACCGGCCGGCGCCTGGTCATCGAGGCCGACGGCGGTTCGCGGGGCAATCCCGGCCCGGCCGGGTACGGCGCTGTGGTGAAGGACGCTGACACCGGCCAGGTGCTGGTGGAACGTGCCGCCGGGATCGGACGGGCGACCAACAACGTGGCCGAGTACTCCGGGCTGATCGCCGGCCTGACCGCCGCGGTCGAACTGTCCCCGGTGGCGGTCGAGGTGCGGATGGACTCCAAGCTCGTGGTCGAGCAGATGTCCGGCCGGTGGCAGGTCAAACACCCCGATCTCAAGCCACTGGCTCGCGAAGCGGCCGCCCTGGTCCGGCAACTACCCTCGGTGCGTTTCGGTTGGGTGCGACGGGAACACAACCGGCATGCCGACCGCCTGGCCAACGAGGCGATGGACGCCGAGGCGGCCGGCAGGAGTTGGCGACCGTCCGTTCTGGAACCGGCACAGCAGGTGACCCGGCCGGCCCCACAGGCCCCATCTGTTACGCCGGCCCCGCGGGTTCGGCCGACACCGGTCCCGCCGGGTTGGTCCGCCCCGACGTCGACCCCGACCCGCATGCTGCTGTTGCGGCATGGGCAGACACCGTATTCGGCCGAACGCCGGTTCCTCGGGCGTAGGGACCTGCCGCTCACCGAGCGTGGTGTCGAACAGGCACGCGCGGCGGCGGTCCGGCTGGCCGCCTACCCCGCGGTCGCCGCAGTGGTCAGTTCACCGCTCCGCCGGACCAGGGCGACCGCCGACGAGGTGGGCGCCGCACTGGGCGTTCCGGTGAGGTGTGACGACGACCTGGTGGAGACCGACTTCGGTGCGTGGGAGGGACACACCTTCGCCGAGATCCAGCAGCAGTGGCCGACCGAACTGGCCGACTGGCTGGCCTCCACGGACACCGCGCCTCCGAACGGGGAGAGTTTCGCCGCCGTGGGCCGGCGGGTGCGCCGGGCCCGTGACCGGGTGATCACCGCCTATCCAGGACAGACCGTGGTGGTGGTCTCCCACGTCACACCGATCAAGACGTTGCTGCGGATGGCGCTGGATGCACCCCCGTCCGTCCTCTACCGGCTGTACCTGGACGTGGGCAGTCTGTCCATCGCCGACTGGTATGCGGATGGGCCGGCGTCGGTCCGACTGGTCAACGACACCAGCCACCTGGTTTGAGGGGATCTTCTCGTTTGCCCGGACCCTGAGCACGGTCGCCGCGAGCTGTCTGCCCGGTACCCACCGTGACTGCCTGGAGGCTGCCTGCTCGCTGGCGGCGCCTCCACGAGGTCAGATTCGGAGGAACAGGAAGATCGACACCGCGACGCCGAAGACGACCACACACGCCCGCAGCACCCGGTCGTTGAGTCGACGGGCGATCCGCGCGCCGAGCAGGCCGCCGACGAGTGTGGCCGGCGCGACCACCGCGACACCGATCCAGTCCACCGGCCCAAAAAAGCCAAAGGCCACGATGGTCACCGTGCTGGCGGTCAGCGAGAGCACCGTCTTGAGTGCGTTGATCCGGCGTAGCGTGTCGTGCACTGTCAGCGCGAGTACGCCGATCAGGATTACCCCCAGCGCACCACCGAAGTACCCACCGTAGCCACCGGAGACGAACAGCACGGGGTAGATGAGGCGACTGTCGGGCGCACCGGGCTTCGGTGGCCCGATCAGTCGGGCGATACGCGGCTGGAAGGCCAGGAGCAGGCTGGCCAGCAGCACCAGGAACGGGACGACCACGTCGAAGGAGTCGGAAGGGGCGGCCAGCAGCACCACGCAGCCGGCCACCGACCCGAGTGCCGCCACGGCGGTTAACCGGGTGGCTCGCCCCCGCTGACCGTCCAGTTCGCCGCGAAAGCCAATGACACCACCAAGGTAACCGGGCCACTGCGCTACGGAGTTGGTGACGTTCGCCGCCAGGGTGGGCAGACCGGTGGCGATGAAGGCCGGAAACACGATCAACGAACCGCCCCCGGCGATCGAGTTGATGCCGCCGCCCAGTAGTCCGGCGACGACCAGCAGCAATATGTCGGCCCAGGTCACGATCGACAAGACTACGGTGTGGCGTGGCACACGCCGAGGGCAGATCCCAGGCCGTATGATCGTTGATCACGGTGGACGAGCCGGCTGGGCGGCCGCGTCAGCACCATGGTGCTGCCGAGGAAGGTCCGGGCTCCACAGGGCAGGGTGGTTGTTAACGGCAACCCGGGGCGACCCGCGGGACAGTGCCACAGAGAACAAACCGCCGTCGCGCAAGCGGCGGTAAGGGTGAAACGGTGGTGTAAGAGACCACCAGCACCCCGGGTGACCGGGGTGGCTCGGTAAACCCCACCCGGAGCAAGGTCAAGAGGGCGTGGTTCGCGAGAACCATGCCTGCGCAGGTGTCTGAGGGCTGCCCGCCCGAGCCTGCGGGTAGACCGCTGGAGCCTGTCGGTGACGGCAGGCCTAGATGGATGGTCGCCGGGCCGGCGGCGCCGCTGGGTCACCAGCGGATCGCTGTCGGTCAACAGAACCCGGCCTACAGGCCGACTCGTCCACCGCCTCACTCCCCGGACGGCCACCCACCGTCTGGATGGTCGGACATTCCGCTTTCAGGCGTAATCTCGGGCCCGCTTTTCCGGCCGACGGCATCCGATCGGGAAGTATCCGGGCTCCTCGTGGTTGTACAGGGTCGGCGCGATGGAAAGAGCCAGCGCCGCGGGAACGAGGTGTTTTCCCGACTCCCGGTAGGCAGTTTGTTACGACTGGTCAGCCGGTTCGCCCGTGTTATGGCGGGTGGGTGTTGGTTGGACATTCCTCGCCTGTGAGACCTTGTTTTCCGGCCTGATTTTCGGGCTCGGGGACCGTGATCGGGGAAGTATCCGGGCGGCCTCGTGGTTGTACAGGGTCGGCGCGACGGAAAGAGCCAGCGCTGCGGGAACGAGGTGTTTTCCCGACTCTCGGTAGGCAGTTTGTT
>DATCXL010000672.1:0-5648 GCA_036565825.1 Mycobacteriales bacterium | reverse complement strand
AACAAACTGCTGCCGCACCACCTGCACATCAACATGCCCTCGCCGATCCCCGACGTGGACGTGCCACTCATCCCCAGCATCCCGCACCTGGCCGACGGGGCGACGATCCTGCCCCGCCCGGGTGGCACCCTGGCTCTGCTGGCCGAAGCTGGCCGGCCCGAGACCGTGGTCGACACCGGTGTGATGAACAAGCTCATCGCCAAGCTGGCCGAGGGCACAGGCGGTGGCGGGCACACGGTCAACGTGGCCGTCACCAACCCGGCACCGTCCGGGCAGCAGATCGGCCGGGACGTGATGTGGGCGATGCGGACCGCCGGGGTGTGACAGTGGGACCGCACCCCGGCGGTCGCCAGGTCAGGAACCGTTGATGCACGCCGTGTGCGCGGCCTGCGCTTCGGTGTCGCTACCCGACTCGACGGTTCCCGACTTCCGACCCCACCAGGCGTGGCCCTGGCCGTCGGACGCGGCGTAGAAGTCCTCGCCTGAACAGGTGTAGGTGAGCACTGACACGGCCTGCCCGTCTTCGACACACCCCGGGTCGACCAAGCCTCCGGCTGGCTTCCCGACCAGGTCGTGGCACTGCACCTCGGCGGCCGGGCTGGCAGCACCCCCGACACCACCGCCGCTGTCGCCGCTGTCGGCCGGCGCGTTCGACCCGCACCCGGCCACCACGGCGGCCACCGCTAACACGGCCCACATCCTGCGCATACATCCCCCTCGACTCGTGACGCCCTTCGTGGCGCGGCGCCACGGTACCCACCGGCAGGAGGTGACGTGTGGCGGTCACCGCAGACTGGCAGGTCTCCTACAACGACCTGCTACTCGGATCAGGCACCCCGTACCGGGTGGTGTGGCCGATCGAGGGGTTGGCCGACCATCCGGACGTGGTCGTCTCCGACCAGCCGAAACTCCGCTCCGACGGGCTCACACCGGGGGACGACTTCCTCGACGGGCGGACGATCGTCCTACGCGTCGAGGTCACCGGGTCGGACGACGCAGCGTTCGCCGAGGCCGTGTCAGCGTTCAAACGGGCGTTCAGAGCGGGCAGCGGTGTGGTCGAACAGCCGCTGACGTTCCAGGCTCCCGGGGTCGCCGACGGCGGGGTGCGCCGCCTCGTCGGACGGCCACGCAAACTCGCCACACCAGTGGACAGGCAGTGGCAGCTACGACTCCCCGTGTTCGCGGTGCAGTTCGACGCCAGCGATCCGCGGATCTACGACGACACCGAATCCTCGGTCGGCACCGATCTGGCCGCGGCGACGACCGGGCACGCCTGGCCGCAGGGGTGGCCGATGGACTGGGGCGGGGCGTCCACCTCCGGGATCGTCGCCGCCACCAACGCGGGAACCTACTCGACCCCGTGGGTTGCCACGATCACCGGCCCGGTCACCAACCCGACAGTGGAGAACGTCGACACCGGCCAGACCCTCGCGTTCACCGCCAACGGCGGCCTGTCGCTGGGCGTCGGGGAAACCCTGGTCATCGACTCAGCCACCCGCACCGCGCTGTTGGGTGGCACCGCGTCCCGCTACGACCGGCTGACCTCCCCGGTGTCCTGGTGGGACCTACCACCCGGTGTCACGCAACTCCGGTTCGGCGGGAGCACGTCCGGCACACCGGCCATGACGGTCACCTGGCGGTCCGCATGGATCTGAGGAGGACGCAGTGACGATCCGCACACCCGTCTGGATTCAGACGGGAGGGGAGACGGCTGAGGATGCCCGACGGGCCACCCAGGCAGCGTGGGGGAACCCGGGCATCATCACCGCCACCGACCTGGCCGTCACCCAGCACGGCACCCCGGACATGTCTGTGGACGTGGCCGCCGGGCAGGTGATCCTCCCGGGTACGTCCGCGACCGGGCAGGGCTACTACGTCGTGGAGAACACCGCCACGCTCACCCTGCCCGTGTCCGCGTCGGACCCGACGAACGCCCGGGTTGACCTGGTCGTGGCCGCCGTCCAGGACTCCCAGTATTCGGGGCTGTCCAACGCGGCGGTCATCCAGGTGGTGACCGGCACCCCGGCGCCGGCACCGGTCGAACCGCCCGTGCCGGCGAACGCGTGGGTGTTGGCGACCATCGCGGTTCCCGCCGACGCCAGTTCCATCACCAACGCCAACATCACCGACCAGCGCACACAGCGCGCCGGACAGTACGGCCTGGCGGCGCCACGCAACACCGCCCGTGGCGTGCTGGCCAAGTACAACTCGGCCGGGTCCGGGGCGTCGGCGTCGACAACACCGGTGACCATCGCCAGCGGAACGTTCATCGTCGGTTCGGGTACGCGGGCCGTCGAGGTCAACGCGCAGGGGTCGCTACAGTCCACAGCGGCTGGTGACCTGGGCCGGATCACGGTCAACGTGGACGGTGTGGAGGTCGCCCGATACCAGGTCACCGTCGGGGGCGCCGGAGGGGCTGGAGTCCAGTTCGGGTCGGCGTGGGGCTGGGTTGCCCTGTCAGCCGGCCCGCACACATGGTCGGCGACCGTGCTACGCGTAACCGGGTCCGGGACGGTCACCGGCGGGGTGTCGACGCTGGCCGCGACCGACATCGGCGCCGGCTGACATGGCCGTCTACCAGGTTCTGGTGGCCGACCTGATCACCGGCAGGGTGCTCGGGGAGATACCGGCCACCGCGGCGAAGTGGTCGCATGTCCGCAACGCCCCGGGGCAACTCGATGTGACGGTGTCGATCACCCAGCCGCCGGAGATCCTGGTCGCGCTCGGGGCGACCATCCCCGGGTCGGTGGCCAGGATCGGCGGGGCGATCGTCCGGGACGGGGTGATCGTCGCCGGGGGTGTGTGGTGGACGTGGGACGCGGACTTTTCCGCCGGGACGCTGTCCCTGCATGGTGAGGGCTGGCATTCCTACGTGCGGCGGCGCACCTTGCGCGCGAACCTGTCCTACACGGACCGAGACCAAACCTCGGTGATCGCCAAGGCGTTGGTGGACTACACGCAGACGCCGGGGCAGACCCCGACCATCGACACGTCCGGGGTGGTCGCCTCGGGGCAGCTACGGGACCGGACGTGGCTCGCGGGTGAGCGGAACAACGTCGGGCAGCTACTCGAAGACCTCGCCGCCACCGAGAACGGGTTCTCCTTCCGCTACGACACGGTGCGGGTCGGTGACGCGCTACAGGCCCGGTTCATCACCGGCCCAGACGTCGGCAGGAAGACGCCTCTCGTCTTCGAAGAGGGCAAGAACATCACCACATTGAGCGCGCAAGGTGACGGAACCGCGGTGGTGACCCACGTGGACGGTGTCGGTGCCGGCGAGGGCGACGCCGGGCTACGCACCACCCAGGCCAACGCCGGGCTGATCGGCGTCTACCCGCTGTTGGACGACGTCGAATCCCATACCGACGTGTCCATACTGTCCACCCTGGCCGGGTACGCACGCCGCCGACTCGCCCGGGGTAAGGCACCGGTGGTGCTGCCGAAGATCGCGGTCAACCCGGCCGCAGACCCGGTCCTCGGTTCGTACACGGTCGGAGACGTGGTCCGGGTCCGCAGCGGATACGGGCTCGTCACCGTCGACGACCCATACCTGATCGTCCAGATCGACGGCACCCTCGACCGGTCCGGCGGGGAAAAGGTCGAGATCACCTACGCGGTCGCCGACGCGTTCACCACCATCTGAGGGGGCACCGTGCCTGTCGACCCGGCGATGCCGGCCAGCCTGGCCGCCGAACTGAGGGACCTACGAGACCGGATATCCAAACTCGAACGCCTGCCGCGTCTGCCGTACTCCAGCATGCGCGGCGGGTCCACGCAGCTACTCGACACCGACGGCACGGTCCGCTGGGTCGTCGGGCAGTGGACGTTCTCCGCTGTGGCCGACGACGGAAACGGTGCCACCGTGGCCGGCGGCTACGGTGTCGCCGAGTTCGACCCGTTCGGAGCGCTGCTGCGCGGCAACGTCGACGGAATCCACGGGCAGATTTTCCCGTCCGTCCCACTGGTAATGCACCAACCGGCCCGCCAGTTGATCACCTCGGCCACCTTCATCAGTGCGTACGAGGGCAGCTATCCGGACCCGGTGTGCGACGTGGTGAAGGTGGTCGGCGCCGTACAGACCGACGCCGGTACCACCGCCGAGCTACGGCTGGCATCCGACGCTCACCAGACCGCCACGCTGACCGTCCCGGGTGGAACGAACGCGATCTACCAGTTCACCTGGTTGCACTCAGCCGAGGTGGGCATCGGAGACACCCGCGCCGGCCGCGAAACCAGGCTGTTCGTCTCGCTACAGGCCAGGCGCACTGGGGGCACGGGCAACCTGACCCTGTTCCCGCCGCAGGTGTCAGAGCTGGTGTCGAGTTGGTTGATCACCGAGGCCGCGACGAATGGTGCACCAGTGTTCCTGTGAGGTCAGGGGGTCTGCGTGGCCGGGCCGGTGGGCTGGATCACCTGACACACCTGGGTCGGCTCGCCGGTGGGCGCAGTGGTCGCACCGGGTACGACAGTCGGCATCGCCATGAAGCAGGTAATCGTCGGCGCCGGTTCGGGTGCGGGGGCCGTGGTGGTTGGTGCGGGCTGAGGTGCGGGGTCGGTGGTGGTGGCCACCTGCGGGGCGATCGGTGCCGGTGCGGCCGTGGTGGTGGCCGGGGCGGATGTGGCGGCCGGGGCGGATGTCGTCACCGCCAGCGTGGGGGTCGGCGACGGGGTCGGTGTGGCCGTCATGCTGATGGTCACCGGCGGGACCGTATCGGCCGGGGTCGACTGGCTGACCCGGTGCATCGTCAGCACACCGGCCGTACCGGACACGACCAGCACGGCTAACGCCGCACCGATGACCGGCATGCTGTTCCTGAACTTGATCATTTTCTGTGCCCCCAGAAACGCAGGATGAACGACTCTCCTGCGACGTTATCCCGATTCGTCGAATACGCGTAGGAGAGACATTGAGAAACCCGCTGGCCCCCTCCGCCAGCACCGCACCGGCGAGGTGGTGCGGTGACTGACCTGGAGGGGCTGCTGCGCGAGACACGCCAGGAGATTCGCGAGGGCCTACAGGCGATGCGTGCGGCACTGGAGCGGATAGAGGACCGGACGGTGCCGCGCGGCGAGTACGTGGAGCGGATGTCCGCCCTGGAGCGCCGGGTGTCCACCTTGGAGTCCGCCCGCCGGTCGGTGCTGGCCGGGCTGATCTGGCCGGCGCTGCTGATGCTGGCCGGTGCGGCGGTCACCTACCTGATGGCCACGCGGGGAGGCGGCGCCTGATGGCCGAGCAGTTCGCTGACCTGTCCCACCACAACGCGGACGTGGACCTGGCCGCGTACGCGGCGGCGGGGCACACCCGGGTGGCGTTGAAGGCAACCGAGGGGACCGGGTGGACGGACCCAGAGTTCGCGGACCGATGGGAGCAGGCCGGCCGGTTGGGGTTGCGGCGTGGTGCGTACCACTTCGCCCGCACGGCCACGTCGGGCGGGGCGCAGGCCGATTTCCTGCTCAAGGTGGTCGACGCGGCCGGTGGCATGTCGGCGGGGGACTGGCTGGTGCTGGACCTCGAGGACAACTCGTCGTCAGCGGCGATGGCCAGGGCGTGGACGTTCGCCACCGAGTTCGCCGAGCGAATGGTCGCCCGTGGCCACCCTGACGGGCTGGTCTACACGGGCCGGTGGTACGCCACCCCGGCGGGGATC
>DATCXL010000663.1:0-2358 GCA_036565825.1 Mycobacteriales bacterium | reverse complement strand
CCGTGCCGGCACCGTCCCTGCAGGTCGCCGTGAGCTGTCCGGCGGCCACCTGTCCGAACAGCAACGACAGATCTTGGACGGTGGCCTCGGCCTTTCCCGTCGACGCACGCACCGTCGCCGTGGCGGAGATGGACCCGTCCGCGGAAGCAATCGGCGCGCTGTCCGATACGGGTTCTCCGTCCGGTGAGGACACGGACGGTTGCGGTGAGAGCGGCGATGCTCCCGTGGCCGAGACTCCGAATGCTGACGAACCGGTCGGCCCCGCGATCGCCGAGCTTCCCGCGGTGAGGATGACGGCGACGCCGGCGGCCATAACGCCGTTTGCCACCAGGATGGCGGCATATCGACGGGGGTGGGTGAGCATGAAGTTCTCCTTGTCAGTGGGTGATGGTGACCAGCGACCCGAGTGGGACTGCGGCCAGAGCGCGCATCCCGGCGTCTGGGATACGGACGCATCCGTTGCTGTGGTCATGGCCGAACACGGCCGGGTCTGGCCATCCGTGGATGGCGACGGTCCCCGGTCCGCCAGCGAAGTGTTCAAGGACACTGCTGTGAGCACCCAGAGGCCAGATGACCGGGCTGTAGTGAGCTCGAGTTTCGTGGACTTCAGCGAGCAGGAAGGTTCTCCCGGTGGGCGTGGGCGTGGATGCCGTTCCCGCAGACACCGGCCACGTGCCCGCTGTTCGCCCGTTCCGGTACAGGGTCAGTCGATGCCGGTGGAGTGCGACCTCGATCCTGTACTCGGTGTGCGCCTGGTCGATCGCGAGCGTGGTGATCCAGCCCATGGTGTGGTTCGGTTTGGAGGGCAGCAGGACCGCCAGCCACCCCGGTTGGGTCGCGACGACAGGCAGCCATGTCGGGCTGCCGCCGATCTGCGTCACAGGTAACGCCGCAACAGCTGACCCACCCGGCCGGACGTACACCGGCACCATGCGAGTCGGATGAGCGACCGTACCTGTGGCGGGGGCATACGGAGTTCGGTCAACGGGGGCGCCAAGCAGACGCGTGTCCGTTGTGGCCTGTGGGAGTCGTCGTAGCACGGTTCCCGATACGGGTGCTGCCGGGACGATCGATGGCGGGTTGGCGACCGGGTGTCCCGCTGCCTCACGTCGTGCCGGCAGGTCCGAACCGTCGTTACCAGATCTGTGATGTGTCATCGCGACCGCAGCCGTGACCAGCGCCGTGACAGCGAGCATCGATATCAGCACTCGGGCAGGCCGGCCGAGCGAGCGTCGGGGTGACGCGAGTTGCTCGGTAGGCGTGTCTTCGCTCATGTGATGGCCTTCTCAGGGTGTGGTCGCCGGGGCCGGCGGTGTGGAGGGGGCGGCCGCCGGCCCCGGCGACGTCTCAGTGGCCGAACCGGCTGAGGAATGCCTGGCTGGGAACACCCAGGCCAGTGACCGGATCGAACCCGGGCCCGGCCTGCAGGGTCTGGGTCCTGCGATCGGTCTCCCACAGGAAGTCCCCGACCGCCGCCGGGCCGTGCGCGGAGTAGACGGCGGCGTGCACGTCGGTAACGTCACGCAGGCCGCTGCCGCCCGCCAGTCGGTACAACGCCGGGGTCGCCAAGCCCAGAGGCACGCCCTGTATCTGCTCGGCGTCGGCGAAGATGGCCGCGATCAGTGGGCAGGCCACGCTCGTTCCCCCGGTCGCGCCGACGCTGAACACCCCGTTCACGCTCAGGCCGATCGCGAACCCGGTGTGTGGATCGGCCAACGCCGCGATGTCCGGGACGGTCCGGTGTCCTCCCGACAGTTCGTCAGGTACAACGCTGCCCTGCCAGGACGGTTCGGAATACACATGGCTGGGTCCGCCGCCCGAACCGCCGCCGAACGGTCCGGCCGGCGGCGGCATGGCCACCCACGTGTCGGCGTCGAGACTGTCGACCTGGGATTCCCATCCGGTCTCGAACAGCAGGCCGTCGTCAGCGTCGAGACCGGTACTGGTACCACCGACCGCGGTGACCCATGGGCTGCTGGCCGGCCAGTCCGGCTGCGGCTGTCCGTTCGTGGGGTTGCCCTGGTTGTCTCCGACGTCGCCAGCGGAGAACACCACCGAAATGCCGGTGAGGGCGGCCTGGACGAAGATCGAGTCGGCCTGACGGCGGGTCGCGGTTGTCACGTCCTCGCCGTGGAATCCCCAACTGTTCGACACGATGCTGCCCAAGCGACGGTCGACAGCGTCGTTGAGGCCGGTGAACAGATCGAGGCAACTCCGTGCACCGACGTAGGTGATCGCCGCCGCGGGCGCTGCGGTGTGTACCGCCTCCACGTCGATGGCTTCCTCGACTGCCCATTTCGACGGGGGCTCGCAGTTCGGGTCGGTGACGAAGTTGTCAGGCAGCGACTCGGTGTACTG
>DATCXL010000657.1:0-7378 GCA_036565825.1 Mycobacteriales bacterium | reverse complement strand
CGCCGCAGCGCCGGCGACCTGTGTCGGGCCCGTAGCAGCCGTCGGTGCAGGTGCAGGATCGAGCCGATGTCGGATATCTGCGCGGCCACGTTCCTGCGGTCGGACTCGGGCGGAAAAGGCAGCGCCGGGCGAGTCCCGGTCCAGCCGTGGCCGTCGGTGCCGTCCCATGGAATCGGCGCCCGGGAACCCTCCCGGCCGTAGGGGTCGGTCCGTCGGTCCGGCGGGACCTCCGCGTCGACCAACCCCAACTCGCTTCCCTGGAACAGAAAAGGGGTGCCCCGCAGGGTGAACAGCAGAACCGCCGCGGCGCGGGCCCGATCGGCCGAACCGCCGAAACGGGTGCGGTGCCGACGGGTGTCGTGGTTGGTCAACACCCAGGTCGGCCACGCGGCGGCGCCCAGTTCCATCGGCACGTGGTCGAGCAGTTCCTGCCACTCGGTGGCGTCCCATCCGGCGTCCAGGGACAGGAAGTTGAAGGCCAGGTGCAGTTCGTCGCCCTGCCCGTAGTAGCGGCGGATCGCAGAGGTCTGGCGCAGGGTGACCTCGCCGACCATCATCCGCTCGCCCGGGTAGGAGTCGAGGATGCGGCGGAATCCGCGGATCAGCGCGTGGGTGCCGTCATGGTCGTGGATGCTGACCTGGTCGACGTCGGCCAGGGCGGTTGGTTCGTCGGGCAGGTCCGGGTGCTTGCCGATGCAGTGGATCACGTCCACCCGAAACCCGTCCACACCCCGGTCCAACCAGAACCGCAGGGTGGAGTGCATCGCCTCCACGACCCGCGGGTTGTTCCAGTTGAGGTCTGGCTGCGCGGGCAGGAACAGGTGCAGGTACATCTGCCCGGTGCGCTCGTCGTGGGTCCAGGCCGGACGGCCCCGGAAACCGCGCCAGTTGTTGGGTGGCGAGCTCTCCGTGCCATCCCGCCAGAAGTACCAGTCCCGTCTGGGGTTGTCCCGACTCGACCGCGACTCGACGAACCACGGGTGCTGGTCGGAGGTGTGGTTGGGTACCCAGTCCAGCAGCAGTCGCAGTCCGCGCCGGTGCGTCTCGGTGACCAGCCGGTCGAACACCGTCAGGTCGCCGAACACCGGGTGCACGTCGGTGTGGTCGCTGACGTCGTATCCCCCGTCGACCATCGGCGACGGGTAGATCGGGGATATCCAGATCGCGTCGACGCCCAGCCAGGCCAGGTAGTCCAGCCGGTCGAGCAGCCCGTGCAGGTCGCCGACGCCGTCTCCGTTGCCGTCAGCGAAGGACAGCAGGTACACGTGGTAGACCACCGCGTCCTTCCACCACGGGAACTCCGACACGGCTCACCTCAGGCTCATCCCGGCGAAACGGACTCTCGTCACGGTCCCTGCCCAGCCTCCGGCCGACCAAACGGCCCGTCCGGCCAACGATGTGGCCGGCCGGGCCGGATGGTCAACCGGGTCGACCGGGTCAGGTGACTGGCTGGGTCAGCCGGGTCGACCGGGTCAGGTTGCCGGCTGGGTGTCGGTCACGGTGAGCGGTGACGACTCGTACACCGAGTCGTCGGTGATGTCCACGTTGGACCGGTCGGGCAGCAACGAACACGCCACCAGGGTGATCACCGAGGAGATCGCGATGTACACCGAGACCGCGTAGGCGGTACCGAACTGGTGGATCAGGTAGGTCGCCATCAACGCGGCCGGACCGCCGGCGATCACCGAGGAGAGTTGGTAGCCCAGCCCGGAACCGCCGTAGCGCAGCCGGGTCGGGAAGCTCTCCGCGATCAGCGACGCCTGCGGGCCGTACTGGATCGCGTGCGGGATCAGGCCGAGCATGATCCCGAGGAACACGACCCACCCGATGCCGGTGTTGAGCAGCCCGAAGTAGGCGAAGCCCCACACACCCATGGCCGCCGCACCGGACATGTACACCTTCTTGCGTCCGACCTTGTCCGACAGGTGGCCGAAGTACGGGACCAGGAAGAACTCCAACCCGGCCGCGCAAAGGGTGCCGACCAGTGCGAAGTTACGGGTGAAGCCCAGATCCACCACATAGCTGAGCACGAACGCGGTGACCACGTAGAACGGCATCTGTTCCGACATCCGCACCAGGGCGGACAGGATGATCTCCCGCCAGTGCCGCCTGATCACCTCGGGCACCGGTGCCCGGACCACCCCTCGTTCGGCCACCAGTTTGGCGAACATGGGTGTCTCCATGATCCGCAGCCGGATGTAGAGGCCGATCGCCACCAGCACCAGACTGAGCAGGAACGGCACCCGCCATCCCCACGATGTGAACGAGTCGCCGGTGACGTTGTTGAACAGGGTCATCAGTGCGGTGGACAGGATCAGTCCGATGGCGACACCGAGCTGTGGCCAACTGCCCATCAGGCCACGACGTTTCTGGTCGCCCCATTCCATCGACAGGAGCACCGAGCCGCTCCACTCGCCACCCACCGCGATGCCCTGTAGGACGCGCAGCAGGATGAGCAGGATCGGCGCTGCGGTGCCGATGGAGGCCTGTCCGGGTAGGACGCCGATCGCGGTGGTGGACAGTCCCATCATCAGCAGGGTGATGATGAGCATGGCCTTGCGGCCGATCCGGTCACCCCAGTGGCCGAAGATGGCCGCACCGACGGGTCGGGCGGCGAAGCCGACCGCGTAGGTCGCGAAGGAGTCGAGCAGCGCGACGTAGTGCGACTCGTGCGGGAAGAAGAGCTTCGGGAACACCAGTGCGGCGGCGGTGCCGTAGAGGAAGTAGTCGTACCACTCGATGGATGTGCCGACCGTGCTGGCGAGGGCCGCCTTGCGGACCTGGACGGCTCGCTTACGATCGTTCACCTGGTCCGTGCGGGCCTTGTCGGGTTCGGGAACCATGTGCCACTCCCTTCGTACCCTCGGGGACAGATCCCCGGGGATGCGGCACCGTCCGTCGTCAGGGCCACTCCGACCGCAGGGGTTGAGATTCGACGCGCACGGTGCCGAGCGGATGGCATCGCCTGGACCCCCCACGAATGGCCGTGCAGACCTCGCTTCTAGCACTATCCGGCTAAAAGTCATGATCAACTACAGACCTTCGTTACCAGACCAAACCGCCTATATCATGATGGATACCACCCGCTTGTGGGTAGCCCTGATCACATTCGGTAGTTCCGAACGCAGCACCCTGGACTCGCCGGGCTGGTTCCGCATACTGGAGGGGAAGGCCGGACAGCGTCGAGGGAAGGATCCGAAGACGGGACCCGTTCCGTACCCAGCGCCGCGTGACAGCGCGTGGCAGGACGTACGACCAGACCCCGCGTGAGGAGACCACCGCGAGGAGAACCGTGACCGAACCCCGGGTAACCAAGGCAGGCCCGGTGACCCGGGTGGCTCCGGTGACCCGGGTGGCTCCGGTGACTTCGGTGACCGCGGCGGCGCGGATGGTCAGGGTGGCGCGACCGTTCGGGCCGCTGCCGTTCGGGTTCCTGAGCCGCCGGGCGCTGTTGTTCCGCCTACTCGGGTTGCTGGTCGCCGCCGCTGCCTGTTACGCACTCGCACCGCAGATCGTCGATGTGTTCACCGCCTGGCCTCAGCTACGCGCCTTCCACCCCGCGTGGTTCCCGCTCATGCTCGCGCTGGAGGCGGGCAGCTTCGTCTGCGTCTGGCACCTGCTGCGGATCGTCGCGCCGGGGGTGAGTTGGTCGGTCGCGGCGTACTCCCATCTCGTCTCGAACGCGGTGAGTCGGTTGTTCCCCGGCGGCGGTGCGGTGGGTAACGCCTTCCACTTCCGGATGCTGATGGTCGCCGGAATGGAACCAGCAAGGGCCGGGTCGGCCATCACCGCGATCGCGTTGCTCACCGGCGGCCTGGTGTTCGCGCTTCCGCTGTTCGCTGTGCCGGCAATCGTGTTGGGTCAGGTCCCGGCCGGACTGTCCGCCGCCGTGCTCTACGGGGCGGTGGTGTTCGGCGTCCTGGCCACCGTGTGTGTGCTGCTGGTGCGGGTGGACTGGGCTGTGCGCACGGTCGGGCGGGTCGCCAACTGGCTGCTGTGCCGCGTCGGGCGGCCCTCCCCCGGCCTGCCCGCGCTGCTGCTGAGCCGCCGGAACGAGATACGCGGTGCGCTCGGCCGCCGGTGGCGCACCGTGGTGCTGGTGGCCGCCGGTCGGTCGGGCCTGGACTTCCTCACCCTGTACGTGGCGTTGTCAGGCACCGGCCACCACCCGTCACCCGCGCTGGTGCTGCTCGCCTACGTGGCGGCGACCGTGCTGACCATGGTCCCGATCACGCCGGGTGGGCTCGGGTTCGTCGAGGCGGGTCTGGTCGGCACCCTGGTGCTGGCCGGTGTGCCCGCGGGTCCGGCCGCGCTGGCCACCCTGGCCTACCGACTGGTGTCGTTCTGGCTCCCGGTGCCGGTGGGTCTGCCCGCCTGGTTCGCCTTCCGTCACCAGCACGGCAGCCTCACACCCGAACCGCCGGTCACCCCTACCTCCCGCTGTGCGGTCACCTCGCCTACTCGGCACCGAGGATAGATGGACCGTGGTACGCCGTGAAATCCTCCTGGTCCTTGAGGTTCAGGGTGGCCAGCGGCAGGTTGTACGTAAGACAGCAGGCCGCAATCCACATGTCGTGACGGGACGGGCACGCCCGCGCTGGTAGCCGGCGGCCGAGAGTCGACTACCCCAGGTCGTCGCCACGGTCTCCTCGCCGGGCAGGACCGGGGTGCTCGACAGCCGGTCAGCCAACTCCTGTCGCCTACCTGTGCCCCAGTGCCGGATCTCACTGCACTTGGTCAGCTCCCCGAAGGTTACGAAGGTAACCAGCGGTCTACGGCCGATCAGCCGGGCGGGTAGTGGACCGGTGAGCCTGCGCCTGTGGGAGAGCGACGCGACGTCGGTGTCGAGGATGACAGGTTGCACAGCGGCGGCTCAGTCGATATCGCGGTGACGCTCGGCGTGGGTGAAGGCCAGAAACTCCTCAAGTTCGGCGTCCGACTCGAAGGTGTCGGCGATCAACGGAACTGCGAACTAGTGCAAAATGGGACGGAAGCCCCACTCGAGACCGGGATCAGTGCACGTGGACTCGGGGGTCGAGGACGGCGTAGAGCAGGTCGACCACGATGTTGGCCACCACCACGAAGAATGACGCGAGCAGCACGATGCCGATGACCACGGGCAGGTCACGGGTGGTGATGGACAGCACCGCGAGCTGCCCCAACCCGGGCAGGCCGAAGATCTGCTCGGTCACCAACACCCCACCCAACAGAACGGCCAGGTCGATGCCGACCTGGGTGACCACCGGGGTGAGCGCGCTGCGCAGGCCGTGCACGTAGATCAACCGCATGTTGCCGATGCCCTTGGCCCGCGCGGTGCGGATGTAGTCCTCGCCAAGCACGTCCAGCATCGACCCACGAGTCAGCCGCGAGTACACCGCCGCGGTGGCCAGCGCGACGGTGAACCACGGCAACACCAGATGGTCCGCCCAACCCGACGGCGACTGGGTCAGTGGCACGTACCCGCTGCCCGGGAAGGCGTCCACCCCGGCCAGGTGCAACCGGAAGAACAGGAAGTACAGCAACAGCAACCCGAGCAGGAACGTGGGCATCGAGTAGAACAGCAGCGACAGCGTGGTGACCGTCCGGTCGGCGGCCGAACGCGGGCGGGGGGCCGCCAGCACACCGCCACTGACACCGAGAGCCAGCCACAGCGCCACCCCACCCAAAACCAGCGACGCGGTGACCGGCAGTCGGCTGACCAACAGGTGGGTGACCGGTTCGGAGTTGTAGTAGGAGAACCCCAGGTCCCCGTGCACCAGCCGCCACAGGAAGCTGCCGTACTGGGCCAGGACCGACCGGTCCAGGCCCAGGTTGTGCCGGACCGCGGCCACCGTCTCGGGCGTGGCCTGCCGACCGGCCAGCAGCCGGGCCACGTCGTGCGGAGCGACGAAGAACATCACGAACACTGCCACGCTGATGATCCACATGACCAGGAGCCCGAACAGGACCCTGCGTACGAAGAACCTGACCATGCGGCCGCCTCCCTGGAACCCCAGCCGGACCTGGTTGGACTCAGCGGTGGGCCTGCCCGGAACGGGGATCAAGCGCGTCCCGAATTCCGTCACCGAGCAGGTTGAACGCCAACGTGGTGAGCAGCAGCGCCAGCCCGGGGAAGATCACGAACCACCAGGCGACCTTGTAGTACTGCACCGACTCGGCGAGCATGTTGCCCCAGGTCGCGGTGGGCGGCAGCACACCCAGACCGAGGAACGACAGGGTGGCCTCGAACCCGATCGCGGCCGGGATGAGCAGCGTGGTGTACACGATCACCGGCGCGATCAGGTTGGGCAGCACGTCGACGAACATGATCCGCAGGTCACGGGCGCCCAGCGAACGGGCCGCCTCGACGTACTCCTTCTCCTTGATCGACATCGCCTGCCCGCGCACCAGCCGGCCGACCGAGGCCCAACTGAAGAACGCGATCACCCCGACCGAGATGGCCAGGCTGGGCCCCACGATGGCCACCAACGCGACGGCGAAAAGCAGGAACGGGAAGGACAACACCACGTCGATCAGCCGGGAGAGCACGGTGTCCACCGCGCCGCCCAGGTAACCGGCGGACAACCCGATCACCACCCCCACCGACACCGCGATGACGCTGGCCAGCACCCCGGCGAACAGTGACACCCGGGCGCCGTAGAGGACTCGGACGAACACGTCGCGGCCCAGGTCGTCGCTGCCCAGCCAGAACGTGTGGCCCGGTCCGCGGGGTAGGCCGTCCACGGTCAGGCCGGTGTCACGGAACTGTTCGTTCGGGCCGTGCCCGACCAACGCGGCAAACGCCGGTGCGGCCAGCGCACCGGCGGTGATCACCACGATCACCAGCGCCGAGCCCATCGCGACCCGGTCCCGGCGCAATCGGGCCCAGGACAGCTGCCAGGGACTGCGGCCCTCCACCGGCCGGCCCGGCCCACCTGTGTCGTCCGGCGACGCGAACGTCTCGACGGAGTGCAGGTCACCGATCACACTCTGCGTCACAACCGGCCTCCCTCGGTCAACGCGCCACTCGGCTGGCCGTCTGGCTGGACGCTCGGCTGACCGGTCAGTTCCTCGCCGTCGCCGACCGGGAAGTAGCACGCCGCGGTGTGCCCTGGAGGGTCGTCGGGCGCCGCGACGAGGTCCGGCACGCCGGCTGCGCAGCGCGACCGGGCCTTCGGGCAACGGACGTGGAACCGACAACCGGACGGCGGGTCGATCGGTGACGGCACGTCGCCGGTCAGGATGATCCGCTGCCGCCGTTGCGCCTGGTCCGGATCGGGCACCGGCACCGCGGACAGCAGGGCCGCGGTGTAGGGGTGGCGCGGATGTGCGAGTACCTGCCCGGTCGGGCCGAGTTCGGCGATCCGCCCCAGGTACATCACCGCGATCCGGTCCGACA
>DATCXL010000622.1:0-2528 GCA_036565825.1 Mycobacteriales bacterium | reverse complement strand
GCGTGCGACGGGGGTTGCCCGCCGCCGGCCCCCGGGGTGCCCCGGTGGGGGACCACCGGAATGGTGCGTCGTGCCCGGCAGTCGCGGCGGAGCGGGTCGCTCTCGTGTCCCTTGTCGGCCAACACCGCGTCGAACCGGCGGCGGGGTCGGCCACGCCGCCCGGCGACCGCCGGGACGGCGTCGGGGTAACGGCACGGCCTGGGTGACGTGGTTGACGAGGGGCCCGGCGGCACCTCATAGCGCCGATCATCAAGGAGGTTGGATCGGTGTGAGAAGACTCTGTACAGCGCGAAGCCCGGCTCACCCACCGTCCGGAAGGCTGCCGGGCTCACTTCCACGCAGCTACTGCCACGGGCACCCAGAGCATACGACGGCACTGGCGCAGGCGGGTGTCTCGACACGGTCCGCACTGCAGCGAGAGCACCGCGCTGCGCCGCGCCGGACGACTGTCGACATGACTCCTCGGGTACCGGGCAATGGGGTGCCCATGAAACGACGTGCGGCATGGCGGAACCACCTGCCCTGCTCGTGGTTGAAGACTGGTCACGTGAGGATCGACAACAGCCCGGCCCGGGGTACCCGTGACCTGCTACCCGACACCGTCGCCGTCCGCGACCGTGTGCTGAACACGATCACCGGGGTGTATCGCCGGTACGGGTACCAGCGGATCGAGACTCCATGCCTGGAGGACATCCGCCGGCTGACCGGTGGTGACGGCGGGGAGAACGAGAAGCTGATCTTCCGAATTCTCCGACGTGGTCTGCCCGACCGGGTCGGCGCGGGCACCGATGTGTCGGAGTTGGTGGATCTGGGGTTGCGGTTCGACCTGACCGTGCCGCTGACCCGGTTCTACCGGAACAACCACGCGGCACTCCCGGTGCCGTTCCGGTCGTTCCAGTTCGGCCCGGTGTGGCGGGCCGAACGCCCGCAGAAGGGCCGTTACCGGCAGTTCCACCAGTGCGACATCGACCTGGTCGGCGAGAGCGGTGTGCTCGCCGAGGCCGAACTCATCGAGGCCACCAGCCACGCCCTGGCCGCGGTGGGACTGTCCGGGACCACGGTGCGTCTGTCCGACCGGCGTTTCCTGTCCGCCCTGGCCGCTGATGCCGGTCTATCCGAACGGTCCTGGGACGGGTTCTTCATCAGCCTGGACAAGCTCGACAAGATCGGCTGGGACGGGGTCCGGGCCGAACTGGTCGACCGACGGGGACTGCCCGCCGATACCGTCACCGGTGCCCTGGAACGCATCGAGGCCCTGCGCGGTCTGGATGCCTCCAAGGTCATCGACGCGATCGCCACGGTCGTGCCCACCCTCGATGACCAGGTCCTCGCCGACCTTTCCACCACGACGGGCTGCCTGGACCAGGTCGCCAACACCGGGGAACTGCGCTGGGAGTTCGACCCGACCCTGGTGCGTGGCATGGGGTACTACACCGGGCAGATCTTCGAGGTAACCCACCCGAAATCATCCTCGTCGGTCGCCGGCGGTGGCCGCTACGACCGACTCATTGGCCGGTCGCTGGGCCGGGACATTCCCGCCTGCGGCTTCTCCATCGGCTTCGAACGCATCGTCGACCTACTCGACCAGGTTCCCGACCGGCAGGCCGTGGCCGTGCTGTATGACACGGACGTGCCCGTCACCGAAGCCCTGCGGGTCGCCCGCGACCTGCGCGCCGAAGGCCGCACCGCATCCTCCGTCCGCCGCCAGGGCAGGTTCGCCACCCAACTCGAACGGCTGGCCTCGTGGGGATTCACCTCGTTCGTCCACCTGCGCCCCGACCAGGACCCCACCATCCCACCCACCGAACGCGTTCTGGGCCATCACGCCCAACCGTGATGAGACCTCCTTTTGGGGGCTGGACGGTAGTGCGTCGGCGAGCGGCGTCCGCAGGGAGACACCTGCTCTCGCAGACATGCACAGGGAACGGTGCGGTCTGAGACGACTGTTCCCGATCGGGATGCTGGCCAAGCGGGCAGCGTGGACAGGCGGAGAACGAGTGAGCGGCCACATCTTCGTCGATGAAAGCAAGGAACGCGGGTCCGTGGTCGTGGCCGGCGTCGTGTTACCTGACCGGCGATTCTCTACTGATACGGGACCGTAGGCTGTTGTTCGATCTGACCCGTAAGGCAGGCTGTGCCGATACTGCGCTACGAACATCACCGAGCGTCGTCAGAAGTGCTACTGCTGATTCCGGACGCCGTCGCCTGGTGCTGGGCGAGGGGCGGGATCTGGCGGCAGCTCATAGCGCCGATCATCAACGAGGTTCGATCGGTGTGAGAAGACTCCGTACAGCGCGAAGCCCGGCTCACCCACCGTCCGGAAGGCTGCCGGGCTCACTTCGGCCTGGGCCCACGACCGACCGGCGGCCACGTGCCCGGCAATCTGGGCGTCCACCCATCCTCGCGCCCATGGATGGGTGTCCATACGGCTGGGTCGGTCGTTGGTAAGTTTTTGGTGAGTCGGGTGATGGATGCTGCGCGGTGCCCGCGGACCCGCCGCGGTCGAGAAGGGACACCCGAATGAAACG
>DATCXL010000612.1:0-4075 GCA_036565825.1 Mycobacteriales bacterium | reverse complement strand
GGCGGCGGCTGCTGCCGACAGGCCCCGCCGGAGGGATTCGACGTACGGCGAGAGGTTCATGACGTCATGATGACGTCAGAAGTGGCGGCACGTCAAGCATCGGGTGACGTCAGTTTGACCATGTGGTGACGTCTCCCCACGGAGCGCAGTACAGCGCCACTCCCACCGACGGCGGTACCCCGGAGCGGGGGCTGCGCCACGGCGGGGGATCGCACGTGCTCCTCTAGAGTCGGATCGCCCCCACCCCGACGTCGCGACGAAGGATTTGTTTCCGTGCCCGAGATCGCCGCCCCCACGGTCCGCGTCATCGCCTACACCCACTTCGAGCCGCCCGAGGACGTCGCCTGGCAGACCGATGCCGACGGTGGCGAGGCGCTGTGCGAGTTCGCCGGTAGGGCCTGCTACCAGTCGTGGAAGAAGCCGAATCCGGCCACCGCCACCAATGCCGGCTACCTGCGCCACATCCTGGAGGTCGGCCACCTGTCGGTGCTCGAACACGGCAGTGTGACCATGTACCTGACCGGCGTGTCTCGTTCGTTCACCCACGAACTGATCCGGCACCGGCACCTCTCCTACAGCCAACTGTCACAGCGGTACGTCCCGGAGCGGAACGCGGCCATGGTGGAGCCGGAGGTGATCGCCTCCGACCCGGAACTGCACGCGCGCTTCGTCCAGGCCAGCGAGGCGGCCCTGGACGCCTACACCGGCCTGCTGGAGGGCCTGGAGAAGAAGTTCGCCGACGTCGAGAACGCCACGCTGCGCCGTAAGCAGGCCCGTCAGGCCGCCCGCGCGGTGTTGCCCAACGCGACCGAGACCAGGGTCGTGGTGACCGGTAACTACCGCGCCTGGCGGCACTTCGTGGCGATGCGGGCCAGCGAGCACGCCGACGTGGAGATCCGTCAGATCGCCCTGGCCTGCCTGCGGGAACTGCGGCGGGTGGCCGGCAACGTGTTCGACGACTTCGAGATCAACACCCTCGCAGACGGTACCGAGGTCGCCTCCAGCCCGTTGGTCACCGAGGGCTGACACGCAGAGATGGCATTCGGCGGCGGAACGTAACGAGCAACGTCCAGCGGGGATACGTTCAGATGGCATATGTGACCGAGATCACAGTAACCTTTGAACCTGCAATCCGTAACAAGACCCGGATTCTCCGCGATAGTCATCATGAGCCCCGTGGCGCTCTGGACCCCCGACCGGCGCGTCATGGGGCTCTTCCATGCCCGCTGAACCCGGTCCCCGGGTCGCCCCGGCAACCGCGTGCCCGATCGGGATGGCAGCGGGGGCGGTAGCGTGAACACCATGACCGAGGATCCCAGCCGGCCGTTCGGCCGCCTGCTGACCGCGATGATCACACCCTTCACTCCCGACGGTGGGCTCGACGTCGACGGCGCCCAGCGGCTCGCCACACACCTCGTCGACGAGGGTGGCAATGACGGGTTGGTGATCAGCGGAACCACCGGGGAGTCACCCACCACCTCCGACGAGGAGAAGGACCGACTGCTGCGGGCAGTGGTCGACGCGGTCGGTGACCGAGCCCAGATCGTCGCCGGGGTGGGTAGCAACGACACCGCACACACGATCGAACTGGCCAGGGCGGCCGAAAGAGCCGGCGCACACGGTCTGCTGGTGGTCACGCCCTACTACTCCAAGCCACCGCAGTCGGGGTTGTTGGCACACTTTCGCGCGGTGGCCGACGCGACCGGGCTGCCGGTGATGCTCTACGACATTCCCGGCCGCACCGGGGTGCCGATCGAGTCCGAGACGTTGGTGCGGCTCGCCGAGCACCCGCGAATCCGGGCGGTCAAGGACGCCAAGGACAGCCTGGGCGCCTCGTCGTGGGTACTGGCCCGTACCGACCTCGCCTACTACTCGGGCAGTGACATGTTCAACCTGCCGCTGCTGTCGATCGGAGCGGTCGGCTTCGTCAGTGTGGTCGGCCATCTGGTCGGGCCCCAGTTGCGCGAACTACTCGACTCTCACCAGAAGGGCGACGTGACCCGAGCCCGGGACCTGCACCAGCAGTTGCTGCCGGTCTACACCGGGATCTTCCGCACCCAGGGTGCGATCCTGGTGAAGGCGGCCCTGCGTGCGCTCGGTCTGCCAGCGGGCCCGATGCGGCTGCCGCTGGTCGACGCGACCGACGAGCAGGTGGCCCGATTGCGTGATGACCTCGCGCAGGGCGGGATCGCGTTGCCGGCCGGAGGCATCGCCGCATGAGTCGTCCGCATCCCGAACTCGGCACACCGCCACCGCTCGCCACCAACGGCCTGCGGGTTGTTCCCCTCGGCGGCATCGGTGAGATCGGCCGGAACATGACGGTCTTCGAACACGCCGGCAAGTTGCTCGTGGTGGACTGCGGCGTGCTCTTTCCCGAGGACGAGCAGCCTGGCGTCGACCTGATCCTGCCTGACTTCGCCTCCATCCGGGACCGGCTGGACGACATCGTGGCGGTGGTACTCACCCACGGACACGAGGATCACATCGGTGGGATCCCCTACCTGCTGCGTGAGAAGCCGGACATCCCGCTGGTCGGGTCACGGTTCACCCTGGCGCTGGTCGAGGCGAAGCTGCGCGAGCACCGTATCGAGCCCTACACGCTGACCGTCGTGGAGGGACAGCGTGAGCGGCTTGGTCCGTTCGACTGCGAGTTCTTCGCGGTGAACCACTCCATCCCCGACGCACTGGCCGTCGCCATCCGTACCGCCGCCGGGTTGGTCCTGCACACCGGCGACTTCAAGATGGACCAGTTGCCGTTGGACGGTCGTCTCACCGACCTGGGTGGCTTCGCCCGGCTGGGCGCCGAGGGCGTCGACCTACTGCTGTCGGACTCGACGAACGCCGAGGTACCCGGGTTCGTCACTCCTGAGCGTCAGATCGGTCCGGTGCTCGATGGGATCGTCCGGGCCGCGCACCGCCGGGTGATCGTGGCCTGCTTCGCCTCGCACGTGCACCGGGTCCAGCAGGTGCTGGACACTGCGGCCCGACACGACCGCAAGGTGGCGTTCGTGGGCCGCTCCATGGTGCGCAACATGGGGGTCGCCCGCGACCTGAAACTGCTCACCATCCCGGCGGGGCTGCTGGTCAGCCTGGACGAGGCCGCCGCCATGCCTCCCGAGCGGGTGGTGTTGGTGAGCACCGGATCGCAGGGCGAACCGCTGTCGGCGCTGGCCCGGATGGCCACCCGATCCCACCAGCAGGTGCGCATCGAGCCGGAGGACACCGTCATCCTCGCCTCCAGCCTGGTACCCGGCAACGAGACCGCGGTGTACCGGGTGATCAACGGTCTGAGCCGTTTCGGCGCCACGGTGGTGCACAAGGAGGTCGCCCACGTGCACGTGTCCGGCCACGCGCCGGCCGGGGAGTTGCTGTACCTGCTCAACGCCACCCGGCCGAGCAACGTCATGCCGGTGCACGGCGAGTGGCGGCACCTGCGCGCGCACGCCCGGCTCGCCGAGCTGACCGGGGTACCCGCCGAGCGGGTGGTGCTGGCCGAGGACGGTGTCGTCGTCGACCTCGTCGACGGCCTGGCCAAGGTTGTCGGCAAGGTGGACTGCGGTTACGTCTACGTCGACGGACTGGCCGTCGGCGATGTCGGCGAGGAGTCGCTGAAGGACCGGCGGATCCTGGGCGACGAGGGGTTCATCGCGGTGACGATCGTGGTCGACTCGGTCACCGGCAAGATCGCCAGTTCGCCGCACGTGTCCGGCCGGGGCTTCAGCGACGTGCCGGACGCGTTCGGCGCGGTGTTGCCGCTGATCGAGGCCGAACTGGCCCGGGCCGCCGGTGACGGTGTCACGGACACCTACCGACTGGCGCAGGGCGTACGGCGGGTGGTCGGTCGGTGGGTGTCGGACAACTACCGTCGTCGGCCGATGATCGTGCCCACCGTGATCGAGGTCTGACCCGCCGGCCAGGTCCGGGCGACCCGAGGGCCGGCGGTGGCTGTCGGGTGGCCTTCGGCCGCGTGTCGGCCGGCACGTCCGGGACGAACCGGTTGGTCGGCGATACCGTGGCCCCATGCCCGCCCGCACCCGGAGCACCGGTGGGTCGACCTCTCGTGCCCGCCCACCCG
>DATCXL010000569.1:0-2529 GCA_036565825.1 Mycobacteriales bacterium | reverse complement strand
GGGCCGCCACCCGGATCGTCGGCCCGGGCCCGAGCCCCGGTCAGGACGCTGGGCCGGTCGCCGGTAGCCCCGCTCCGACGCCGCCCTGGCGACGATCTCGTCCTGGACCCGCACTCGAAGATACGTGCCCGGCCCCGGCCATGGCCTGGACCCGACCGCCCCGTCGACGCGCAGGCCTGCGGCGGCCCGCATGGCCCGACGCAGTTCCCCCTCGTCGGACACCAGCACCACCCCGGACGCCGCGGCCTGTTCGGGCAGCCCACCCACCGCGGTGGCGATGACCGGCCGGCCGAACAGCCGGGCCCGTTCCAGCACACCAGACGACCAGATCGACCGGTAGGGCAGCACCACAACGTCGGAGGCCACGATCCACCGGTCGAACAGCTCGTCACTGACGAAGCCGTCATGCAGGTAGGCGCCCTGGGTGCCCTGCACCAACGCCGCCAACTCGTCCCGATAGGCAAGATAAGCCGGTTCCTCGACCCGGACCGAGCCCACCACGTCCAGCCGACCATGCCGCACGCCCAGGTCGGCGAACGCGTGTACCGCACGGTCGAAGCCTTTGTGTGGCTGGATGAAGCCGATGGACAGAAAGACGAAGGCGCCCGGCGGCACGTGCAGGCTTGCCCGGGCACTGACCCGGTCGTGATGGGTACGGGGCACGAAGTCCGCACCGTGGTCGATCACCTCGATCTTCGATCGTGGCACGCCGAAGTCCCGGGAGAAGTTCTGCCGGTCGCGCTCGGTGTGCACCCGCACCAGGTCCACCGAACACCACATCCGCCGGGTGACCCGACCGTGCACGGTGGTGCGGCGGCCATGCCGGCCGTCGATCTCGTGCAGCACCACCTCCACCGAACGTGCCCGGCGGAACGCCGCGGTCAGCGCGAGCCCCTCCAGGGCACGCTGCCACGCCGACGCGCCAGGTGGGTAGAAGAAGTCAGGATGGAACTGCACGACCACCCGGTCGTAGCCACGAACCCGCCGGGCCAGCGCGAGCGCACCTCGTGGGCCGACCAGATCCAGGTGATGGTGCGCCGCGGACGGGCCGGAGGAGAGCACCTCCACCTGATGTCCGGCCGCGCGCAGCGCCCGGACCGACTGCACGGCGTAGGCGGCGATCCCGTCGCGGTTGGGCGGGTAGGGGGTGACCATCAGGATGCGCATTCCGCCTCACCCCTTCGCCCGGGTCGCGGCCGGAGCAAAGGTCCACTGCCGCAACGCCGCTTCCACCCGGTCCAGCACGATGTCCCAGGTGTAGTGGGCAAGCACGTACTCCCGCCCGGACCCGGCCAGATCCTGCGCCACCCGAGGCGCCTCGGCCAGAAAGCGCAGGCACTGTTCGAACTCGTACTCGTCGTCGTAGAGCAGGCCGGCACCCGACCGTTGGCAGTGCCAGGCGACCACCTCGCTGCCGGCGTTACCGACCACCGGGGTACCGGCCAGCCAGGCCTCCATGATGGTGCGGGAGAACGCCTCGTACCGGCTGGGCTGGAGGTAACCGTCGGCCGCGGCGAAGGCGTTGTCCCGCTCGTCGTCGGGCAGGAACCCCACGTCGATCACCCGGTCGGCGATCTCGGCCGGCGGGTTCACCGGTCCCGCGCCCATGGTGACCAGCGAGAACGGCAGCGACGAGCGCCGGCTGGCCGCGGCGAACGCGGCCAGCATCTGGTCCCAGCCCTTGGCACCCTCGCGCCGGCCGGCGTAGAGCAGGAACCGGCCTTCGATGCCGTACCGCCGACGGAACCCGGCCGGGTCGTAGCCGGCCGGCACCGGCACACCGCAGCCCACCTCGGCGTGTGCGGCGAGTGGGGCGGCCAGCCGGTGGGCCAGTTCGTGCTCGGGACCGCTCTGGAAGAACAGCCCGGCCACCCCGGTCAGCACCGGTTGGAACAGGTCGAGGTAGGCGTACGGCTCGTCGTGCAGGCAGGTCCACAGCACGCTGCGGGACGGAGCGATCTGCGAACAGGCGAACGCCACCCAGAACAGGTATGGGGTGAACACCAGCGCCCGGTAGTCCTCGGCGTGGTCGAGCAGGTGGTGGTACAGCTCCGGCACCCGCATGCCACCGTTCATCCAGCGCTGCTGTGCCTCGATGGTCAGTCGGTCGCCGGCCAGGATCGCCTGTTCGTACCCAGCCCGTTCGGCGGTGGGTGCGAACACGGCCGGGAACCGCCGGACCAGCAGGCCATCCTCCTCGGACACCCCTGCGGGTAGTTCGTTGGCCCAGCCGAAGTGGTCCCGTGCGCAGGTGGTGAGGATCTCCACCTGCCAGCCCCGGGCGGCCAGTCCGCGCGCCATCTCGGCCATCACGGTCTCGGCGCCACCGACCGTGCCGGCACCGAACCTGGCCGGGACGAGTCCGATCCGGCCGGTTCTGTCGGTCGGTTCGGGGTCGGGACCGTCGGGTCGCTCGGGGCCGCCAGCCCGGTCCGACCGGTCGACCCGGTCGACCCTGTCGGCACTGTCGGGGCCGCCAGCCCGGTCGGGTCGGTCCGGCCCCGTCGCCGGTTCGCCGATACCCCGCCC
>DATCXL010000826.1:0-2250 GCA_036565825.1 Mycobacteriales bacterium | reverse complement strand
ACTCGCTGCCACAACTCACGTCGTCGTGAGGGCTGTCACCTTACGCGGAAGGTGGCGCCGGGCGACCGGGAAGCTCGATCGGCGCCCCGGCCGGAATCGGACCCTGACCCGCCCAGACCTGAATGCGGACCTCGGTGCGGTCCTACGGAACCCGCCTCGGGCCCAACACGGGACGGCCCGTATCGACCACGACACCCTGTGACGACCAGCACCCGGCCCGGAGCCGACCGAACCCGACCCGGGTCGGGCTGCTGGCGTCGACTCGTTCGACAGGCAGGTGATCCGGAGGGTCGGACCGGTGGGCGTGCCGGCGCACCGGTATCGGGAGGCCCGGTGCGCCGGCCGCTGGACCACACCGGTGCCTGGACAATCCGTGGAGTCGGTGGGTTACCCCATCGACCCGCTCGACCACCCGTGCGCGCTGGAGAACCAACGCGACGACACCCGTTCCGGCTGGCGTGACATCAGGTCCAACGACCGAGCGCGCCATCGGTTACGCACCAGTGCCACAACCTTCGGCGCGCAACCCGACACATGACATGAAGTGGCACCGGACCTGGGGCGGTCAGCCACCCCCAGAGCCACCCAACCGAAGGTCGAACCGGTCCCGATCCGGTCCCCAACCGCTTCCATCCGGCCCCGAACCGGTCGCCGGTGAGGTTCAGCAGGCGCCGAGGCGCTCGTTCAGATATCCGGCAACCCTGTCCAACGCAACCCGTTCCTGTGACATCGAGTCCCGGTCCCGCACGGTGACGGCCTGGTCCTCCAGTGTGTCGAAGTCGACCGTCACGCAGTACGGCGTGCCGATCTCGTCCTGCCGCCGGTACCGACGGCCGATCGCGCCGGCGTCATCGAAGTCGACGTTCCAGTTACGTCGCAACTGGGCGGCCAGATCCCGCGCCTTCGGCGACAGTTCGGGGTTACGGGACAGTGGAAGCACCGCGACCTTGACCGGTGCCAGTCTCGGATCCAGGCGCATGACCACGCGCTTTTCCAGTTTGCCCTTGGCGTTGGGCGCCTCGTCCTCGGCGTACGCGTCGAGCAGGAAGGCGAGCATCGCCCGGTTCACCCCGGCCGCCGGCTCGATGACGTACGGCGTCCAACGCGCACCCTTCTCCTGGTCGAAGTAGGAGAGGTCAACACCAGAATGCTGGGAGTGGGTGGTCAGATCGAAGTCAGTACGGTTTGCGACGCCCTCCAGTTCGAGGAACTCCTGCCCGGCCAGGTTGAACCGATACTCGATGTCCACGGTGCGCTTCGAGTAGTGCGAGAGCTTCTCTTTGGGGTGCTCGTACAGACGCAGGTTCTCCTTGCGTACACCCAGTTCGACATACCAACGCATCCGCTCGTCGATCCAGTACTGGTGCCACTCCTCGTCGGTGCCGGGCTCGACGAAGAACTCCATCTCCATCTGCTCGAACTCACGCGTACGGAAGATGAAGTTGCCCGGAGTGATCTCGTTACGGAACGACTTGCCCATCTGGCCGATGCCGAATGGCGGCTTACGTCGAGAGGACTGGAGCACGTTGTTGAAACTGACGAAGATGCCCTGCGCGGTCTCCGGGCGCAGGTAGGCCAGTCCCGACTCGTCCTCCACCGGCCCCAGGTAGGTCTTGAGCAGGCCGTTGAACATCCGCGGCTCGGTGAACGCACCCTTGGTGCCGCAGTTCGGGCAGTTCAGGTCGGCCAGGCCTGCCGCCGGAGGCCTGCCATGCCTGGCCTCGTAAGCCTCCTCCAGATGGTCCACCCGGTACCGCTTGTGGCAGGACTGGCACTCGGTCAGCGGGTCGACGAACGCCTCAAGGTGGCCGGAGGCGGCCCAGACATCGCGGGCCAGGATGACCGCGGAGTCCAGCCCGACCACGTCGTCGCGCTGCTGGACCATCGCCTTCCACCACTGGCGCCGGACGTTCTCCTTCAACTCGACGCCCAGCGGGCCGTAGTCCCAGGCCGACCGGGTGCCCCCGTAGATCTCGCTGGAGGGGTAGACGAACCCGCGCCGCTTGGCGAGGCTGACGACGGAATCGATACGGTCGGCTGGCATGTTTCCTCCTACGCCGGCTGGCGGTCGGCGGGGGCGACGGGGACAGAACGAACAACGGTGGGACCGAGGGTACGGTTATCGGCGGCCCGAGCCCAGGAGATTACCGGTGGCCGACGGCCACCCGCCCGGCGCCTCCGGCAACTGCGAGCGGACTATCTGATCCCGCACACTTCCAGCCGCCCGGATCGGCGGTCCTGGACGAGGGA
>DATCXL010000542.1:0-3243 GCA_036565825.1 Mycobacteriales bacterium | reverse complement strand
GCTGGCCGAGGGGCCGGGAGTGCCACTCGCGCTGACCACCGTGGCCGCCCAGTCGCGCGGCACCTACGCCGACGTGCACCGGTTGGCCGGGCGGATCGCCGCGGTCGAACAGGGGCTTGCCGCGATACCGGTCGACCGGTTGCGGATGGACCGGGATCGGTTCGGTGCCCCCGGGGGCGGTCGGAATGCCGAGGTTCGCACCGAACGCGACCGGGCGCTGGCCGCCATCGAGGAGCAACTCGCGGTGGCCACCCGGCTCGGTGACACCCGTGACCGTCTGCTGGCCAGGCTCCAGGCGACCGCACTTGGCCTGGAGGGGTTGGTGGCCCGGGGGAACGAACTGCTGGCGATGTCCGCGTCGTTCGGTTCGGACACCTCGGCCGGGCAGGTGGCAGACCTGACCGCCGAACTGGAGGGGCTGCGGGCCGGGCTGGCCGAGACCGAGCAGATGTCTCGCCGCGTCCTGGAACCCCCCACCGTCGGCCCAACCAACCCTCCAGCGGCATGACGGCCACAGCACCGGCGGAGATCACCGGCGGGTCAGCGGACCCGCAGCCATGGCGACGACCAACGCCAGACCGATGCCGAGCTGCTCGGACTGAACCGTCTTGTGGTGGTACGCAACCTCGTCCGCGTCCCGGGACAGTGCCAACCCGCCGTGCCCGTTCCGTGCCAGCGTCGCGCAGTACCGGAGGTGGGCCCAGTGTCGGGCGATGTCAGCGAACGGGGGCTGGCTGAAGAACGTGGTCGCCGTACCCAGTTCGTGCAGCACCTGCGCCGGAGCCGTTCGTGGACAGTGCGCGGACGCCATTGCCCTGGGCCTCCTGCGGTAGAGGTACGCACTGTCCTTGACGGACTTCTCTTTGGCCCTGCGGTGTACGGCGTCTGCGAGTTCGGGTGACGACTCCACCAGGAGCGTCGCCTCACCACGGAGCGACATCAGAACATCGCTGAGATCCACCGCTCACCTCTTGCCTCGGACCCCGTAGGACGACGCTCGCGAACGTTACGGCGAGTTATCAATGATCACAATACGCTACCTACCCACCAACCCCTTCGGCACCGCCACCGTCTGCTTGACAGGCAACCATATGGTTGCCTAACGTCGAGGTGTGCAGGATGATGGCGCCGTCTTCCGTGCCCTGGCTGACGCCAGTCGCCGGCTTCTGCTCGACAGCCTGCACGCCCACAACGGACAGACCCTGCGTGAACTGTGCTCCCACCTGGACATGTCCCGTCAGGCGGTGAGCAAACATCTCGCGATCCTCGAGGCGGCGCACCTCGTGGTCGTCCTGAGGCAGGGCCGGGAGAAGCGGCACTACCTCAACCCGGCGCCGATCGTTGACATCGCCGGGCGGTGGATCGGCAGGTACGAACGCCGTCGCGTCACCGCGTTGGCCGAACTGAAGCGTCAACTGGAGGAGGAATCCCGTGAGTGAACCCGCGTTCGTCTACCAGAGCGACATCGCCACCACCCCCGAGCGGTTGTGGGCGGCCCTGACCTCCGGAGAACTCACCCGTCAGTACTGGTTCGGCCGGCGCATCGAATCCGACTGGGCCGTCGGGTCCCCGGTGCTCTTCTACGACGGGGACACCGACATCGTCACCGACACCGGCACCGTGCTGGAGTGCGACCGACCCCGCCGACTCGTCTACAGCTTCCGGCCGCAGGTTGACGTCCACGGCGAGCCGTTCACCGGCGACTTCACCCGGGTAGCCTTCGGCCTGGAACCCCTCGCTGCCGACCGGGTCCGGCTGCGGCTCGTGCACGACCAACTCGCCGGCCCCGACGACGTCGGAGGTTGGGAGCAGGGCTGGACCCCGATCCTGGCCAACCTCCAGGTCTTCCTGGAAGGCCCCGCTCCGACAGCACCCGCCGGATAAACCGCACCTCACAACCCGATGCCACCAGTCGCCACACCCTGCCCCGTTGACACGGGCTGTGCATGACACCGCATGACCGGCCTCCGTGTTCACCGCGCTGACAGGTGTGTCGAGGTGCCCGCCCAATGGGCGGCGGCGAGGTGATCCTGCAGGTCGGCGTGACGGAACTGGTACACCGGCCCGACGGCGCGTAGCAGGCCCATCCGGTGTGCGTCGTCGAGGAAGGCCATCAACCGGCGGGGCAGCAGCCCCGAACCCGCCAGACGGAACGTGGCGAACACGTACACCACCCAGGCATGATGCTTGCCGCCCCGGAGCCCGAGCCCGAGTCCGATCGCGAGCCCGAACACGAGCGCGTCCACGCGCCCGAACACGAGCCCGAACACGAGCCCGGACATGAGTCCCAACGCGAGCGTCCGTAGCAGAGTGAGCCTGCGGTCGGCGCGCCAGCTCGATCCGGGGGTGTTCACTCTGCCGGTCAACGCGGGGCTCTCGGCCCACTCAAACAGCACGAACACGGGCGCTATGAGCCAGAACGTGAACGCGCCCGGGAGATCGAGCACGCCCATGAGCAGCAAGCCGAACCCGGCAAGAAGACCGATTGAGGTGCCGGATGCGAGCCTGTAGGCGAGGTGGGTCTTTCGTCCATACGGGTCGAGGTTCGCGTAGCCGGGTTCGTCATCTAACCAAAGCCCGGCCGCGGGCCCGAACAGGTGCACGAGCACGACCCCGGCCACAGCCCCGAACACGACCCCGAACACGACCCCGAACACGAACACGACCACGACCCCGGCCACCACCCCGAACATGACCCCGACCCCGTCCTCGAGTCCACCCGCCACCCCGAATATGAGCGTGCACATGAGCACGATGGCGGTTCTGACTGTGGTTTCGAGGGTGCGAGGTGTGACGGTGTGGCGGGCGAGGTGCCACCAGGCGAAGTCTCGCGTCCCTCGTTGCTGGAGGTGGTCTGCGAGGTAACCCAGCCAGCGACGGACGTCGTCGGGCTTCCAGTCGCGACGGGGTCGGAATGGTTCGGTGTGGTCCTTGGCAGCGGGTCGGGTGGCCAGCACCGCGGGAATGAACTGGTCGAGCAGGTGGTACCGGATCTTTCGCAGGTCGGGGAACTGGTACGGGTCGAGAAGCCCGGTGGGGTCGCGGCCGACAGCGACGTAGACCTCGCGGACCAGCCACACGTTCAGCGGGGTGGTCAACGCGTCGGCGAGGGGACCCGACGGACCGCTGCCCAGCACGGCGAGGACACGATCCCATGCCGGCCCGGGGTTGGGCGGTAGGCAGGCTCTGAGGTACGCGGCGGCGTCGGTCGGGGCGAGCGGTTCGGGTTCGATGACCGCCGCC
>DATCXL010000539.1:0-2072 GCA_036565825.1 Mycobacteriales bacterium | reverse complement strand
CGGCGGGTAGGCCGATCCCGGCGGCGTGGGCGCTGGCCTGGGCCCAGTTTCATCCGGAGATCCACCTTTCCACCCCGGCACGCCGTTGCCCGGAGGAGTTCACCAGGCTGTTCGTCATCCGCTACCAGGAGCGGTACGGCGACGGGATGACGGTACGACCGAACAAGACCACGGTGCGGTTGGACTACCGGGCGGCCAGTGCCGGTATCGGCACGGTCAGCATGGACACCGGGCTCCCCGACGTGTTCGGGCTCGCCGCCCCGGCGAAGAAGTTTGCCGCGCTGGTTTCGGAGTGCACCGAGGCACTTGACCCGTTCAGCCGCTGGCTGGGCCGGAATCCGAATGGGCGGGGCAGCCTCGCCGCAGCGGCGTTGTTACCAACCTGCCTGGTTGACCCCGATCGCGGCAGGGTGGCCGATCTTCTGCGCTGGGCGGACAGCCGGCTTGGCCCTGAGCGCCAGTCCGTGGTCGATGGAACAGACCTGGTGCGGTTCTGGAGCCACCAGGAAGTACCGAAGTTGACCAGGACCGAAGCGATCGCGTTGGCGAAACTGTTGGGTGGGCAGGGCTTCGGAATCGAACCGGACCCGCGCTTCGGCGGCGCCGCACCGAACGATGGCCCGGCGGTGCTGTTCCGCACGGACCCGGGCAGCAGCCCGTGCGTGCCGTCGACCGCCTACACGGCTGCGGCCACCCTGTTGCACCTGGCCGTGGCGGTGGCCGGCGCCGATGACGAGGTTTCCGACTCCGAACAGGCGCAACTGGTGGCCCACCTTCGGACCTCGTTGCACCTGACGCCGGCCGAGCAGGCCCGTATGGAGGCCCACCTTCGACTGCTGCTGACCATCGGGGTGAAACTGACCGGGCTCACCAGACGGCTGGGAACCCTTTCGTCCGAGCAGCGTGAGCAGGTCGCGTTGTTCTGCGTGCGGATCGCCGCCGCAGACGGCACCCTGGCCGCTTCGGAGATGGCAACCCTGACCAGAATCTACAAGCTGTTGGGGCTTGACCCAGCGAAGCTGCCACACGACGCGCACGCCGAGATGACCGCCCAGTCACCCCTGCCACCCCGGGCAGCCAGTGGGCCGGTGACGGTGCGGCCGGCGGGTAACGCCCCCTCCGGATACGCGGTCCCACCGCAACGGCACCATGCCGCCTTCCATCTCGACGAGACGGTGATAGCCGCCAAACTCGCGGAGACCGAGCAGGTCAGCGCGCTACTCGGCCAGATATTCACCGAAGATCCTGAACCAGCGACGTTGCCCGCGGCGGTCCCAACGACGGTCCCCGACACCCATGCCGTCTCCCCTGCCGCGGGACTTGACCGTACCCACTCGGCGTTGCTGCGCGCGTTGGCTGACCGTCCGGAGTGGACCCGAGTCGAGTTCGAGGACCTGTGTGCCGATCTGGGCCTGCTGCCTGACGGTGCCCTGGACACCCTCAACGACGCGGCGTTCGAGGTGGCCGGGGAACCGGTTGCCGAAGGCGACGACCCGATCGAGATCAACACCGATGCGATGCAGGAGATGCTGACATGACCGACGCCCGAATCCGGCCCCGTGAACGCGACGCGATCATCCAGTCGTTGCGCGCCGGGGTGGTGCCCCGGGTCGGTCATCAGCACGTGCAGGTCGGCCGACACGACGAGGTGAAGGCGCTGGTTGCCGACATCGAACGGATCAGTGACGGCGGTTCGGGCATTCGGTTCGTCATCGGCGAGTACGGGTCGGGCAAGACGTTCTTCCTGCACCTGGTGCGGTCAATCGCCCTGGAGAAGCGGCTGGTCACCGTACACGCTGACCTCGCCCCGGATAGGCGCCTGCACGCCACCGGTGGGCAGGCGCGTGGCCTGTACGCGGAGTTGATGCGCAACATGGCGACACGCGCCAGGCCTGACGGGGGAGCGTTGGCCAGCGTGGTGGAACGGTTCGTCACCCGGGCGCTCACCGAGTCGCGCGAGGGTGGAGACGAGCCCGACCGGATCATCCGTGACCGGCTCGCCGAACTGTCGGAGATGACCGGCGGCTACGACTTCGCCGAGGTGATCGCCTGCTACTGGCGGGGCCATGACA
>DATCXL010000524.1:0-3240 GCA_036565825.1 Mycobacteriales bacterium | reverse complement strand
GGGCGGGTCGCCTCAGCCGGCGCAGCACGCCGCCGGGCTGCCCGGGCGAACGCGCGCACGTCCCTGCGGTTCCACACCGCCGGGCGGCTCACCAACGCCGGCCGCGTCCCGGTATGCAGCAGCAGCTGCCTCTCGGCACGCAATATCCGCCCATCCTCAGGGACGCCATCACCCGCACCCGCCGCGTCGAGTGCTGCGTGCCGGTCACCCCACGCCCCCGGTCCCGGCTCTCGGTCCGCACCGGCTCATCCACCTCACCACACAACCGCGAGATGTCCGCCGGGCCGGGCTCGTTCCACCGACACCCTTTGAGTCGGCAGACCGGTCGACACGGTCGTCGGTGGGTACCGGAACACGTCCTCAATCCGGATCCGCGGATCGGACGGCCGGCTCATCCAAGGCCGTGACTGCGAATGAAGTGGCCAACAGGCTTATGGCCTGGGCCCGGCATATCTGTGGGACGTTCCCTCAGGGTCACTTCTGTGCGCGGGCGGCAAGGTGGCCGCCACGGCGGTGGTGATGTTGGCTTCGGCGGTTGCCCTGTCGATGCCCAGGCCGGCCAGGACGCCGGAGCCGTCTTCGAGTTCGAGCAGGGCGAGCAGGATGTGTTCGGTCCCGATGTAGTTGTGGCCCATTCGCAGGGCCTGCCGGAAGGTGAGTTCCAGCGCCTTTCGCGCCCGCGGACCGTACGGGATGAGGTCGGGCACCTTCTCGGCCGCTGGCGGCAGCGTCGCGGTCACGGCCTGTCGTATGGTGTCCAGCCCCACGCCCTGGGCGACGATCGCCTTCGCGGCCAGTGCGTCAGGTTCGCTCAACAGTCCCAGCACCAGGTGCTCGGGGCCGATCTGGGCGTTGCCTGCCGCACGGGCTTCGTTCTGCGCGGCCATCACGACGTTCCTCGCCCGCACGGTGAACCGGCTGAATCCCTGGCTCGGGTCCAGATCCGACGGTTCGCCGGTGCTCTTCGGGACGAAACGCTTCTGCGCCGCCTGTTTGGTGACCCCCATGCTCCTGCCGATGTCCGTCCAGGACGCGCCGGAGCGTCGCGCCTGGTCGACGAAGTGGCCGATCAGATGGTCAGCCACCTCACCCAGGTGGTCCGCGGCGATGACCGCGGACGAAAGCTGTTCCAGAGCATCGGGATGCACCTTCTTGATGGCCTCGATCAGGTCGTCAAGCCGGACCGGGTTCGTCATACGGACAGGATTCACCATACGTCAACCATAGGTTGACGATCTCTGTATCGTCAACCTCGAGTTGACGACTCCGATGGCAGTAAATCCACCGGGCCGACTCGCGGCCCGGTCAGCCGATGCCGAACACCGCGGCCACGGTCAGACCCGCCACCAGCAGGGCACCGGCAAGCCGGGTGTGTACGAACTCGATCGCGGCGAACCACAACGGCCAGACCGGAAAGCCCGGGGGCGGCTGTTCGGGCGTCGGGGCACCCAGCGCCCGCCAGGCCCGGACCAGCGCCCCCACCGCACCGAAGGCGACCAACGCCGGCCAGGGCATCGCACCGACCAGTACGCACACCACCACCGTCGGGTAGAAGGCGAACGTCAGACCCCGGGTCAGCGCCCGGGCCCGACCGTCCCCGAGCAACACCGGCAGCGTGTTGATACCCAGCTCACGGTCATAACGGGCCTTGTCGATGTGCTTGCCCATGAGTACCGCGGTGCACAGCAGGCCGTAGGGAATCGAGGCCAACCACACCTGCCACGGGATGTTGCCCACGGCCGAGTAGTAGGTGCCCGCGACCATCAGCGGTCCCCACACGACCAGCACGTCGGGTTCGCCCAGTCCGCGCTTCTTCAGCCGCAGCGGCGGCGCGGTGTAGGCGACGCTCAGTACGAAGCCACCCAGAGCGAAGGCGACCACCGGCCAACCTCGTGCCGCGGTGAGTACGACCAGGATCACCAGGTCGGCCACGTTGACCAACAACGCCGCGCCGATCATGGCCCGTCGGGTCACCAACCCCGACAGGATCGGGTGCGGTGCGTACAGCGCGCGCGGGTAGGCATCGGTGTCCGATCCGGCGCCGGTGTCGAACAGGTCGTTCATCAGGTTGTTGGCCATGTGCGCCAGGCAGATTCCCACCACGGCCAGCGCCAGGTACCCGACGTTCAGCCCGGGGTGTCCGACCGCGAGCAGGGCGGCGACCAGTCCGGCGGTCAGGGTCATCGGCAGCACCGCCGCCCTGGTGGCCACCAGCCACCGGGTTACCGGATCGATGTGCCCGGGCGGTGGATTGATGGTTCTCAGCGCGTAGGACCAGGCTGCCAACACGCCCCGGCGCGGAACTGCCTCGGGGGCGGCCGGACTGCCGTGTCTGGCCTGCGAGTCGACGTGGCTTTGCTCACTCAAGGCGCACCATCCCTGTGTCGTTCGTGAGATTGACACACCATGGCGGTGGAGTCGACGTGTTGGGCGTCATCTGCCCGGTTGACCGGTCCTATAGTTCGACGGATGCGGCTGACCGGGGCGGTATGTCTGGTGACCGGGGCGTCGTCTGGCATCGGCGCGGCCGCCGCGGTCCGGCTGGCCCGGTCGGGTGCGCGGGTGCTGATCGCCGGTCGGGACACCACCCGGCTCGGTGAGCTTGCCGGCCGACTCGGTGGCCAACTCGCCGGCATCCCCATCGTGGCCGATCTCGGCCATGCCGACGGCCCCGACCTGCTGGCCGAGCAGGCACTGGCCCAGGTCGGTCGGGTGGACGTGTTGGTCAACAACGCCGGCGTCGGTTGGGCCGGTGGCCTCGACACCATGCCGCCGGCCCAGATCGCGCGGTTGGTCGCGGTGAACCTCACCGCGCCGCTGGTGCTGACCCGGCTGCTGTTGCCGGGTATGCGCGAACGCGGTCGCGGGCGCGTGGTGATGGTGTCGTCGATCGCCGGGTGTGTCGGAGTCGGCTGGGAGGCGGTCTACGCGGCCACCAAGGCCGGGATGAACGCGTTCTGTGACAGCCTGCACGACGAACTCGCCGGCACCGGGGTCGGAGTCTCCACGGTTGTACCCGGTGTGGTCGACACCGAGTTCTTCGCCCGACGCGGTACGCCCTACCGGCGTACCCGGCCACGGCCGATACCCCCCGCGCGGGTCGCGGACGCCATCCTCACCGCCGTGCGGGGTGACCGCGCCGAGGTCTACGTACCCGCGTGGATGCGCCTGCCGGCTCGCCTGCACGGTGCCCTGCCGGGTACCTTTCGTCGGTTCGCCGCGGGGGCCAGCCGGGCCGGC
>DATCXL010000518.1:0-10588 GCA_036565825.1 Mycobacteriales bacterium | reverse complement strand
ACGTGCGGGCACACGGCCGCAGGGCATGAGTGGACGTACACGACGCCACGAGATGCCACGGTGACCTCCGGTCCGATGAGGGACGCCTTCCCCAGCGACCTCGACCGTTGATCACCGTCCCGCAGATTGTGCCCTGCGATCCGAGGTTTGACCAGTAGGTACGGGCCCACGGCGCGCCACTTGTACGCAAGGTACACGGCCCATCACTTTCGGTGATGGGGAGCCGGGCCATCGCGGTTGGCCGTCGGCATCACGATATCGGTATGGTCTGCCACGTGTGCGGCCGGTATGTACTTGCTCGTGACACCGCGGATCTCGCTGCGGAGTTCGGCGTCGACGACGCCGAACCAGCCAGCGCACCCGGGTACAACGTGGCGCCGACCACGCCGGTGCCGGTGATCGTCGACCGCCACTCCGAGGATGGGGAACGGACCCGCCTGCTCAGGGTATGCCGATGGGGGCTGGTGCCTTCGTGGGCCCGAGACACCTCCGGCGCCGCTCGGATGATCAACGCACGTGTCGAAACCGTGGCCAGCAAACCGGCGTTTCGGGTCGCGCTGGCCCGCCGCCGTTGCCTGGTGCCGGCGGACGGCTGGTACGAGTGGGCGGTGGGGCTCGACGTTCCCGGCCGGGTGCCGTACTACCTGACCCCGAAGGACGGTTCGCCACTGGCCTTCGCCGGCCTGTACGAGGTGTGGAGGAACGGGCCCAGACGGCTCACCACCTGTGCGATCATCACCACCGCCGCGACCGGGCAACTGGCCCGCGTGCACCACCGGATGCCACTGCTGCTGCGGCCGGACCAGTGGTCGGCCTGGTTGGACCGCCGGATGGCCACCGCCCCGCTGTCCGATCCGGACCCCGACACAATCGCTTCGCTGGAACTGCGCGCAGTCGGTGCCGAGGTGGGCAACGTGCGCAACCAGGGGCCGGAGCTACTCACTCCGGTACCACTGATCACCCCGGTACCGCCGGCAACCGGCCAGCAGGTCCTCGACCTGAGCTGAACCCGACCGGCCCCAGCCACAACCCCGGAACGAGCAACGTGGGACCTGTCAAGGCTCGGGCCTGTTATGCCGATCCACCAGGCAGGGGCCGTTGCGAACGGGGGAAAGATCATGATCAAAGTGAGCAAGCCAAACCACGACGGCACAGTACGCATAACGTTTGCCCTGCCCGCCGAGGAGCCGGACTGCGCCGTATCCGTGGTAGGCGACTTCAATGACTGGGACCCCTACGCACACCCGCTGCGCAGACGGGCGAACGGACTACGCAGCACCACAATCAGCGTGCCCGAGGGCAGCACGGTCTGCTTCCGCTACCTGGGTGACAACGGCCTGTGGTTCGACGACGAGCAGGCCCAGGGCCGCGACTCACGAGGCTCGCTGATCACCGCCTGATCACCGCAAGAACAGAACCGCCACCCGTACCAGACGGTTGATTCCAGACCCTCGGCGGGGCGGAGCCCCGGCTCCGGGGTCCCCCCGAAGGGGGCATGGTGCCGTGTTGCCCTCTTCGGAGGGAGCTTCGCTCCACCCAACGCCCTCCTCGAACCCCTGGCCCGCGAGGACGACCGGCAGACAGCTTCGAATCAACACGTCTAGGCAGTGTTGGGCGCGGACCCGCCGACCCGGGTCACCGGCGACGGGCCCGGCGACCCCGGTCGCCTTCTCGACCGGACCAGCGCCACCACGGCAAGCACGGCGAACGAGCCGACCGCAACGGCCACCATGCCACCGGCGCAGGACCTGACAAACCCGGTGACGGGCAGTGCGAACAGCAGAGCGCCGGCGTTGAGGAACCCCGCCCGCACCAGCCAGCCACGGTCCAGCACGGCCCGCAGCCGACGCAGACCACTCGGGCCACCGCCCAGCACCACGGGCAACAGGAATGTCAACGCTCCCAGCAGGGTCTGTGCGGCGAACCCGAAGCCGAGAACCGGGGCCAGCCGACCGAACCCGCCGGCCAAGGCCAACACATCCTGGCTCCGCGCCAACCGGTACAGGTCACCAAGTAGCGCCACGACCAGCCATACCATCGCGAGGGCCAACATCCAGGGCGGCCCGTTACGGGGCATATGCCGTGGCAGGGTCCGCACGAACGGGTTGAGCGACAGCGCGACGCCGCCGGCGTAGCCGGCCAGCCCGACGGCGGCCAGCGGCCACCAGCCGAGCAACATGCCAACAACCGCCACGACCAGCCCACCCGAGGCGGTGAACAGCACCCGACGGGCCACCCTGGACACGCCGGTGGCGACCCGCACGCCCAGCACAGCCGGCCACAGCGCGAACTCGGTGCCGATCACCGACAATCCGACCCAGCCAAGCAGGTTGACGTGCCCGTGTGCCACGTGCAGGCGTTCGTGCCAGCCTGGATCGGCGGGCAGTCCAAGGGTCAGCAACGCCCCGATCGTGGCGCCCGTCAGTAGGGCCACCCCGGCGGCGACGTAGAACCACACCGTGCCGGCCAGCGGCCCGCGCAACGACCCCAGTAGACCGGCGCCAGCCCTGGCGCGCAGCAGCACCAGCAGGGCACCAAGATGCGCCGCCACGGCACCTGCCACCATCCCGGCACCGACTGCGGCCAACTCACCGGCGGAACGCACCACCCCGGTCAACACGGTGAGCACACCGATATTGAGCACGGCCAGCCGGAGCCACAGGCCACGAACAGACCTGGCCCGGGCCCGCAGTAGCGCGAGCGCGAAGTGCAGGCTCCACGCGAAGATCGCGTTGGTGGCGGCGCCCAGCAGCAGCAGGTGCAACACCAGCCACGGTGCGACCGGCGGCGCGGGGACGAACCCGGCGTCGGCGGCCAGTGCGCCCAACGCAGTCAACGAGCCGGCCACCAGATACCCGGCCACCAGTGCGGTGGGCAACCGGTGGAACCGGGATCGGGGTACCACGTTGTGCGGTCCGGTGTCGGTCAGCGGCGCCGGACGGGCACCAGCGGTTCGGATGGTCGGGTCGTCGGTCGGCACGGCAGGACGGTCCTCGTCTCGAATTCGCGACTTCGTACACCATTGACCAGGCTCAACCGTCACGGTAACCACAGCGAGCCCGGCACCCGGTGTCGGGTGGGGTCTGTGCTGGTGGCGCGTTGGCACCGGCCCGGTTGGCGACCGGAGCGGGTCGGCATGACCGGAGCGGAAATGCCGCCGGACACCAGGGACACCAGGCGGACCGGCCGAGGAGACGGGCCAGCCAGGCTGCCCGGTCGGTCAATGGACCGGAGTGGCGGCCGGAACCACCGCGACCGGGCATGGACCGCGGTGGGTCATCGCCTGGCTGACCGACCCGAACAGCACGCCGGCCGGTGCGCTCCGACCGGTACGCCCGACCGCGAGCAGCACAGCCCCACCGGCGGCCCGCAGCAACCCCGCCGCCGGTGAGCCGTGGTGCAGTGCGCGCTTGACCTGCACCCGCGGGTACCGCGCCGCCCACGGGTCCACCGCCGCGTCGAGTAGGTCCCGACCGGGGTCTCGTTCCTCCGCGTGCAGTTCGAGAGTCCGGTCATCGACATAGGTGTCAGCCGGGGCGAGACGGTGCACGTGCACCGCGGCCAACGGGCGGTTTCGCCGCTCCGCCTCGGCGAACCCGAACTCCAGGGCAGCGGTCGAGCCGGCTGACCCGTCCACCCCCACCACGACGTGGCCGGCGAAGGTTCCGGCCCAGCCCACCGCCGGTGGACTCGGACGGACCACCACCACCGGACCGGGAGCACGAATCGACAGGTTCAGTCCGACCGACCCCAACATGAGCCCGACCACTCCGCCCCGCCCGCGCGAACCGACCACGGTCAGCACCGCGTCGGCTGCCAACGTGGCCAGCACGTCGGCCGGATGCCCGACCTGGGCCAACGGGCGAACGGTCACCCCGAGGGCCGACCGCGCCAGTCGAGCCTCGGCGTCGTCGAGGATCGGATCGCCCTGGCCGGGCGCGGCGCCCGAACCGACATGGCAGACCGTCAGCGGTCGACGGCGCAGACTCGCCTCCTCCGCGGCGAAGACAAGTGCGGCGGTGCCACCCGGCGAACCGTCGACGCCGACCAGCACACCCAGCCCGGTCGCCTCGAAGTCCATCAGGTCCATGGCATCCCTTCACCGGTCTTCCCTTCACCGGCCTTCGTACCGCTCCCCTGCCTGGCGGCTCGGCGGCCGACCGATCAGGACCGCCCCAGGTCGGCGACCTCACCCACCCCACGCCGCGGTGTCGGGGGAAGCCGGTCGCCCCCCGGTGGCCAACCGATCCGAATCAGCATGTGCGGGTGGTCCACCCACGACATCAGCACCCTTACCCTTTCGCGCACCCCGGGAAAATCCACCGGTTGGCTCATCAACGAGCAGGCCAGTCCCAGTTCCTCCACCCGGACCAGTACCCGGCTGAGCGCCTCACCTGCCCGCAGCCGTGACTCCGTGTCGTCGGCGGAGGTGAACAGCACACCGAACACCGGACGTTCGTCGCCGCCTCCCCCCACCGGTACCTCGCCCAGGGTGCCCACCTCGAAGTCCCGTACCGGTACGTCGGTGTGTCGGGCTTTCTCCCCTCTCTGCCGTGGTATTGCCGTTGGCGGTATCCCCTCGCGGGTGTCGGCCTCCCGGTGGGTCCACGTGTCCAGTTCGGCCCGGTACCCCGCGTCCTGCTTCTCGTAACGGTCCGCCCAGGCCGTGGCCACGGCAAGCTCTATCCGATCGTCTGGACGTTCGACGTAGTCCAGGTAGACATTGGGTTCGGCCGCCGCCACGCGCAGCTCGTCCAGCGCCCACTCCGGCACCGGTCGGGGGGCGAACGGACGCCGTTCGGTGTGCCGGCGGGCTGCCGCGCGTGCCGTTCGAAGCACGTCCTCGGTCACCTCGGTCCGGCCCGTGGGCACGATGACGGCGAGCAGGTCAGGGTCCCCGGAATCAGGAAGCCGTCGCACGGTGGTGTCCCAACCGCACGCCTGTAGACCCAGCCTCGCCATCTGTAGTGCGGCGCCACACGCCAGCAACACGCCGTGCCCGTCCAGGTCGGTCGCGGCCAACTGGCGTTGGCGATCGGCGCGCAGTTCCAGTCCGCCGTCGGACACCGTCCAACGCCACGGTTGGGTGTTGTGCAGCGACGGAGCCCGTACCGCCAGGGTGAGGGCCGCCTCGTAGTGCTCGATGGTCGGCCTGTCGGTGGACATCTCGCTCCTCGGTTCGTCCTCTTGTTGACGGTACGAAGCATCAGCCGCGACCAGCAGGGACAAAGGTCCCGTCACAGCGGTGACGACCTGCCCTTCGGCGTCTGTCGGACACGCGGTGTGCTGGACCTGCCATCGGCGGGGTACGGCACCTCCCGGTGGCAGGGAGCGAGGGAGTAGGCGATGAGTGCCTCGCAGCCAGCGGAACGCTGGATCGTGGTCGGAACTGACGGCTCGGAACGGAGCCTGGACGCGGTGGACTGGGCCGCGGCCGAGGCCGCCGAGCGCGGCCTGTCATTGCGGATCTGCCACGTGATGCCACCCGGCCGAGGAAGGCCGCCGGCCGGCTCCGAAGGAGGGAAAGGGCGTGACGGATCAGGCGAACGGGAGGAGCGCTCCCGAATCATCCTGACCACGGCCGCCGACCGGGCCCGTCGGCTGGCCGCAGGGATCCGAATCGAGAAGGTGTCGCTGTCGGGCCACCCGGCTGAGGCTCTGGTTATCGCCGGGGCCGGCGCGGAGGCGTTGGTGCTGGGATCGCGCGGTGGCGGCGGGTTCGCCGCGCTGCTGCTCGGTGCGGTGAGCGAACAGGTCGCCGCACACGGCAGGTGCCCGGTGTTGGTGGTACGAGGTCGGCGCCGGAGCGGACCGATCGCGGTAGGGGTGGACGGCTCACCCCAGTCGCAGGCAGCGTTGGGGTTCGCCTTCGCCCGAGCGGCCGAACTCGGCGTCCCGGTGCGCGCGGTCCACGCGTACACGCTGTCGATGGCTGTCCCGGCTTTCGGGTTCGTCCCGGACATCGGCGTCGAACAGATCACGGACGCGGCAAAACAGACGGTGGAGCAGGCGCTGGGCGACTGGCAGCAGAAATACCCGACGGTGCGGGTCACCACCCAGATCGTCGAGGACATCGCCTCCATCGCCCTGGTCAACGAGTCACGGGACTGCGGGTTGTTGGTGGTGGGCAGCCGGGGGCACGGCGGATTTCTCGGCCTGCTGTTGGGGTCGGTGAGCCGCCACGCACTGCGCCATGCCACCTGCCCGGTTGCGGTGGTGCATTCCTGACCGGCCGGGTGGCCCCCCGGCCACCGACCCCGGGGGGCCACCACACCAGCGCCCACGCCAGCCACCACGCCGGCCACCACGCCAAATCGGGTCGTCACCCGTTCCGCGCCGCGACGACCCCCTCCGACGACCGTCGCGGTGCGGGCGGGGTAAGGGTCCAGGGATAACCGACTCGCAGCAGGAGTTGGGTCACCCCTGGCAGGTCCAGTACGGGCCGTACCAGTCCACGCAACACCGCGGCCTCGACCGGTTGGTTGAGAAAGCTCACCGTCACCCCGGCCAGGTGGGCGGTGAGCAGTACCCGCTGTGCCGCCATGCCGGCCCGCAGCCAGGACGGCCGGTCATCCTCGGCGGTGGCAAGCAGGAAAAAGGTCTCCCTGCCTACGATGTCGGCCAGCGCCTCCTCCTCGGAGTCGGTCAACGCACCGGCGACCCCGTCGTTCGTGGCGGGATTCGACCCCCGCTCCCGGCGGCCAGCCAGCAGGTTTTCGTCTCCTTCCCGGTCCTGGCCACCGCCTGTGCCGGCCCAGGACAGGAACTCCGCGCGCCACACCCGATCGGTCAACCGCACGCCGACGGCGTGCCGGAGCGCGTCCAACAGCAGCGCCCGCTGTTCGCGGGTGCGGATCTCGTGCAGCACCGCGCCTTCCTCCCGGGCCGCCCGGCGCAACCGGTAGACGACGGCGCGGGGCACCGGTTCGGGGCGGTGCGGACCCCGGTTGGGTCGCCGCTCGGCGATCGCCTCGTACAGCGCCTCCATATGGGGAGTCGGCGGTCGGGCCGGGCCCCGCTCCACCGTTGCCAGATGTGACTCGGCCTCACCGGCAGGGCACAGCGTCACGCGCGGCTCGAAGCCGAGGTGTGCCATGGCAAGTCGCAGGTTCAGCAAGGCGGCCCCACAGGAGATCACCATCTGCCGGCCCTGCGGGTCGGTACTGGCATGTGCGCGTCGGTCATCGGCCCACACCTCGATCTGGTGGCCGTGCAGTGGGAAGCGCCAGGGCTGGCTGTCGTGTACCGAGGGCGCGGCGTGGGCCGCACGCGACAACAGTCGGTGCTCCCTGTCGTTGATCGGCGCGACCGGTCCGGGCGTACCGTCCGTGCGATATGCCGTGTCGGGCATCTCGGCCTCCCCGCGACACACTCAGTGTTGCCAGGTCCACTCCCGGACGTTGCGCGGATCCTGCCCGTACAACCGGGTGTACCCGCGAGCCCGGATGCGTCGGTCGACCATCCGCTGACGCAGATGCGCGGCACGCGAACTCAGCGATGGCACCCGGTCGATCACGTCCATGACAAGGTGGTAGCGGTCCAGGTCGTTGAGCATCACCATGTCGAACGGCGTCGTGGTGGTGCCCTCCTCCTTGTAACCGCGGACATGGATGTTGTCGTGGTTGGTCCGCCGGTAGGTCAGCCGGTGAATCAGCACCGGATAACCGTGGTAGGCAAAGATCACCGGCTTGTCCTTGGTGAACAGACCGTCGAACTCCGCGTCTGGCATGCCGTGCGGGTGCTCACCGGGCGTCTGAAGCCGCATCAGATCGACCACGTTGACCACCCGTACCCGTAGGTCGGGCAGGTGTCGACGCAGCAGGTCGGCCGCGGCCAGTGTCTCCAGGGTGGGCACGTCCCCGGCGCAGGCCAGCACCACGTCCGGTTCGTTGGTGTGGTCATTGCTGGCCCACTCCCAACTGCCGATGCCGCGGGCGCAGTGTGCGATCGCGTCCTGCATGGACAGCCAGTTCAACGTGGGCTGCTTGCCCGCCACGACAACGTTGATGTAGTGCCGGCTGCGCAGACAGTGGTCCATCACCGACAGCAGGGTGTTGGTGTCCGGTGGCAGGTACACCCGCACCACCTCGGCCTTCTTGTTGACCACGTGGTCGATGAATCCTGGGTCCTGGTGGGAGAACCCGTTGTGGTCCTGTCGCCACACGTGCGAGGTGAGCAGGTAGTTCAGTGACGCGATGGGCCGTCGCCAGGGGATCTCCCGGGTCACCTTCAACCACTTGGCGTGCTGGTTGACCATCGAGTCAACGATGTGGATGAACGCCTCGTAGCAGTTGAACAACCCGTGCCTACCGGTGAGCAGGTAACCCTCCAGCCAGCCCTGGCACAGGTGCTCGCTGAGCACCTCCATCACCCGGCCGTCCGGGCGAAGATTCTCGTCTGTGGGTAGCAGTCGCGACTCCCAGGTCTTCGAGGTGGCCTGGTACACCGCGCCGAGCCGGTTTGACTCGGTCTCATCCGCACCGAAGAGCCGCATGTTGTCGGGGTTGAGGCGCATGACGTCCCGCAGGTACCCGCCCAACACCCGGGTGGCCTCGCTGCTGGTGTGACCGGGGGTCGGCACCGCCACGGCATATTCGCGAAACTCCGGCAGGCGCAGCGACCGCAGCACCACACCACCGTTACTCCGGGGGTTCGCGCTCATCCGTCGATGCCCTGACGGCGTGTGCCGGAGTACCAGCGGCACCGGGCGCCCGTCGTCGTCGAACAGCTCGCCGGGACGGTAGGACCGCATCCACCGCTCCAGCTCCTCGCGGCGGCGCGGGTCGTCGCGCACGTCGGCCAGCGGCACCTGGTGCGACCGCCAGGTCCCCTCCACCTGCACGCCGTCCACCTGGGACGGTCCGGTCCAGCCCTTCGGTGAACGGAGCACGATCATCGGCCAGGTCGGGCGCTCATGGACACCCTCGACCCGGGCCCGGCGCTGGATCGTGGCGATGTCGTCGGCGACCTGGTCAAGCACGGTGGCCATCCGCTGGTGCATCAGGCCGGGCTCGTCACCCTCCACGTAGTACGGCAGATGACCGTAACCGCGCAGCAGGGCGTCAAGCTGCTCCTGCGGTATCCGGGCCAGCACCGTCGGGTTGGCGATCTTGTACCCGTTCAGGTGCAGAATCGGCAGCACGGCACCGTCCCGGGCGGCATCGAGGAAGTCCGCGGAGTGCCAACTCGCGGCCAACGGTCCGGTCTCCGCCTCGCCGTCACCGACCACGCAGCACACCAGCAGTTCCGGATTGTCGAATGCCGCGCCGTAGGCGTGCGCCAGTGAGTAACCCAACTCGCCGCCCTCGTGTATCGACCCGGGTATCTCCGGCGCCACGTGACTGGGGATGCCGCCCGGGAAGGAAAACTGGCGGAACAACGCGCGCATCCCGTCGACGTCCCGGGACACCTGCGGGTAGACCTGGCTGTAGGTGCCCTCCAGCCACGCGTTGGCCACCACCCCCGGCCCGCCGTGCCCGGGTCCGATCACGTACATCGCGTCCAGGTCGCGGTCCACGATCAGCCTGTTCAGGTGCGCGTAGACGAAGTTGAGTCCCGGCGTGGTACCCCAGTGCCCGAGCAACCTCGGTTTGATGTGTTCGGCGAGCAACGGTTCACGTAGCAACGGATTGTCCAGCAGGTATATCTGCCCGACCGACAGGTAGTTGGCCGCCCGCCAGGCGGCGTCCACGGCCGCCACCGCCTCCGCGGCCAGTGGGGCGTGCGGCGTGGTCGCCACAAGGTGGGTGTCGATACGGGTCATCTGCTGCTCCCGGTGGACGGCGAGGGGCGCGGGCCGGCGAACCGGCTCACCTCCACGGTCAGGTCCGCGACGGCGACCAACCAGGGACGAACGGCCCGGGCACGGGTGACCATCGACCAGCCACCGCCCAACCGCCCAACGCCGCCCATGCCGGTCGGACCGCGTTTCTCAGGACGCCCAGATCCAGCAGACGATTCCAGATGCCTCAGATATGCCAGATGCCCTGAACGTCCGACCGTCCGCCTGCCCTCACGAACCTGTCCCGCGAGAGCGGGCTCGTCCCAGGTCAGGCCATCGAGGGACACGGATGCACCTGTGCCGCATACGGCCTCCAACCAGCGAACAGCACTCTGGGGCACAGATCCTCCACAGATCTCCGGCGTGAGATGTCCAATCCGGGATGCGTAGGGTGCTCATGAGGACCACGATCAACGGTGTGGGACGGTCGACTCGGCGGCGACCGAGCCCACAGGTCGGCTCAGCCGCAGGTAGCGGGACGACTGCCGCGGGGAGGCGAGATGGCGGACACACTCCGGCCGCCGTCGGCCGGCGGGGACGAACCCACACACGACGCTCAGCGCCGGCTTTCGAAACAGCCGCCGGGTGGGTACCGGGACGATCACATTCCAGGTGACGGCGTCGCGGATGACAGCGTCTCGGATGACAGCGTTCCGGATGACAGTGTTTCGGGCGAGGGAGTTCTGGGTGACCTCGGACGGTTGCGCCTGGAGACCCTGCTGCGCGAACTGGTGGACCGGGCCAGCGAGGTCATCGACTCGGAGAGTCGGTTGCACCGACTGCTCGACGCTGTTGTCGGCATCGCCA
>DATCXL010000515.1:0-8301 GCA_036565825.1 Mycobacteriales bacterium | reverse complement strand
CTTCGGCGCACCCGGCTGACCGGGCCGTCGGTCGGGTGCGCCGTGGACGGCCGCGAGGCGGCCACCCGGTGTGCGGCCGAGTCAACGACGGTTCGCAGGACGGCCAAGACGGCGGAGTGCAGGTACTAGGAGGAGTTGTGGGTCAGCGTTACAGCGGAGCGTCCGTGCGTCGGGTGGAGGACCGCCGACTGATCACCGGACGGGGTCGGTACGTCGACGACATCGCCGCCGGCAACGTGGCGTACGCCGAGATCGTGCGCAGCCCGGTTCCACACGCGCGGGTCGTCAGCCTCGACACGCGAGCCGCCAGTCAGGTCCCCGGCGTCCTCGGTGTGTTCACCGCCGCCGACGTCCTGCCGCACGTCCGGTGTCCGATGCCGGTCATCGAGGCGGGGGTGTCCGAACAGCGCAACTACCCGGCGCAGTACCCGATCGCCGAGCAGGAACTGGTGTACGAGGGTGAACCGGTCGCGATCGTGGTGGCCGAGAACCGCTACATCGTCGCGGATGCCGCGGCCCTGGTCGAGCTGGACGTGGAGATACTGCCGGCGGTGATCGACCTGGACGAGGCGGTGCGGCCCGGCTCGGTGACCGCGCACCTGTCCGGGCCGGACAACGTGGCGTGGGATGTGACGCTTCCCGGCCGCGGCGACGTGGACGCGGCCTTCGCCGAGGCCGCCGTGGTGGTGCGGGAGCGGATCGTCCAGCAACGGGTCACCGCCGCGCCGATGGAGTCGCGTGCGATCCTCGCGGACTTCGACGTGTCCGGCGGCGAACTGACCGTCTGGACCTCCAGCCAGATGCCGCACTTCATCAGGATGTATCTGGCCGAGGCGCTGGACGTGCCCGAGAGCCGGCTGCGTGTGGTCTCACCCGATGTCGGCGGTGCGTTCGGTTCGAAGATGGGCCCGTATTCCGAGGAGTACCTGCTGCCGGTTGCGTCCAAACTGGTGGGACGCCCGGTGAGGTGGGTGGAGTCACGGACCGAGAACCTGACGGTCACCACGCACGGACGCGGGCATGTCTTCGACGTCGAGGCCGCCGCGTCGCGGGACGGAGAACTGCTCGGCCTGAGGGTTCACCAGCTCAGCGACGTCGGTGCGTACGTGAGCCGGGCCGGGGCCAACGCGGTGATCGCGGTGAACCTCGCCGGTGGCTGCTACCGCTGGCGCGCGGTCGAGGGTCGGTCGGTCGGCGTGCTCACGAACAAGATGTCAACAGGTCCCTACCGGGGTGCGGGTCGCCCGGAGGCGACGCACCTGTGCGAGCGGGTGGTGGACATGCTGGCGGCGAAGTTGGAGATGGATCCGGCCGAACTGCGCCGTCGCAACTTCGTCCAGGAGTTTCCGTTCGAGAACCACTTCGGACTCGTCTACGACTCCGGGGACTACGGACGGGCCCTGGACGAGGCGTTGGAATCGGTCGGTTACCACCAGTTCCGCGAACAGCAGCGGCAGGCACGGGCGCAGGGCCGATACCTCGGGATCGGCATCGGGTCCTATGTGGAGATAGCCGGATTCGGCCCCAGTCAGGCCACCGCGGCCAACCTCGGTGAGGTGGGGCTGGTTGAGTCGGCGATGGTACGGGTGCACCCCAGTGGTTCGGTGAGTGTCAGCGTGGGCACCCACTCACACGGGCAGGGGCACGCGACCGCCTTCGCCCAGATCGTCGCCGACGAACTGGGCGTCGACATCGCCGACGTGCACGTCAGCGAGGGCGACACGGCGAACACGCCGTTCGGCCACGGAACCTACGGAAGCCGCAGTATCCCGGTCGGTGGCACCGCGGTGTGCCTGGCCGCGAGGAAGGTGGTGGCCCGGGCCAGGCGGTTGGCCTCGCACATGATGGAGGCCGCGGAGGGGGATCTGGACTTCCGCGACGGCGCCTTCCACGTCCGGGGCTCGGAGTCGGTGTCCAGGAGTTTCAAGGAGGTGGCGTTCGCCGCCTACAGCAAGGATCTGCCTGCCGACACCGAGCAGGGCCTGGAGGCGGTGTCCTTCTTCGACCCTCCCAACTTCACCTGGCCGTTCGGGACGCACGTCTGTGTCGTCGAGGTGGACTCGCAGACCGGCGTGACCCAGATCCTGCGGTACGTCGCCGTCGACGACTGTGGCACGGTGATCAACCCGCTGCTGGTGGAGGGCCAGGTCCACGGCGGGGTGCTACAGGGAGTTGGGCAGGCCCTGTTCGAGGAGATCGGCTACGACCCGGACACCGGACAGGTGATGGGTGGGACGTTCCTGGACTACCTCGTTCCCACCATCGGCGAGATGGTCAGGACCGAGGTCCGCCACACCCGCACACCCACGCCGAGCAACGTGCTCGGTGCCAAGGGGGTCGGTGAGGCCGGCACGATCGCGTCCAGTGTCGCGGTGATCAATGCCATCTGTGACGCGTTGGCTCCGTTCGGGATCGAGCATGTGGACATGCCGGCCAGCCCACAGCGGCTGTGGGGGCTGGTGCATGACCGGCAGCCGGTTGGCGTGGCGGATCCCGGTCTGGGCTGAACGACGGATCGGACGGTCGGACGGATCAACGGCGCGCCAACCCCCGGGCCCCTGGGGAGCCTTCGGTCAGGGTTGGCGCGCCGACGGATCAGCTCAGGTGCTGTGCGGTGTCCGGCAGGGTGGCGACCTGGTCGGGGTCGTGGCTGAACAGCAGTTCGGCCCCGAAGAACGACTCCAGTGTGGACAGTCTGGTCAGCGAGGACAGGTAGGTGCCGACGCTCCAGGCCACCGAGGGGATGGACCGGGCGTCGAGCATGCGCCGGTTGTAGGCGGCGTCGCCCACCACACACACCAGTCGGGACGGCAGTCGGACCAGCACCGACTGGTGTCCGGGGGTGTGTCCGGCGGTGAGCACGGTCTGCACGCCGTCAGCGATGTTGGTGTCCCCGTCGACCAGTCGCAGGTCGATCCCGTCGAGGTCGAACTCCTCCCGGTAGTAGCCGCCCGCCGCGTACCGGTCTGGCGCGTGCCCCCAGCGGTGCTCGGCACGCTGTACCCACACCCGTGGCCGGTCGAGCATCCGCAACCCGCCGACGTGGTCCATGTGCAGGTGGGTGAGAACCACGTCGGTGACGTCACCGATCTCGAAACCGGCAGCGCGCAACTGCGCGTCGATCAGGTCCGGCGCGCCCACGGCGGGGTGGTAGAGGTCGGCAAGTTTCCCCCAGGCGAGCTTCGGGTCCTGGGCCACCACGGGAGAACAGCCGCAGTCGACCAGCACCAGCCGGTCACCGGCCACGACCAGGAACGCCAGCAGCGGAACCGATCTGGCCTGGTCGGATCCACCGACCCGGATCCACCGTTCGGGCATCGCGATGCTTCCGGTGCGAAGAACGTAGAGCCGTTCGGCCACGGTCTGCTCCCTTGCGGCGTGAGGTGTGGTGGCGGTCAGTGGACAAACCAGGAGTGATATACTACCATACCTTTTGATGGCACAGCGGTTCCGATCGTTCACGCCGAGGAGAAGTGGGAGCCGGATGGATCTGCAACTGCGCGGTAAGACCGCCCTGGTCACCGGGGCAGGACAGGGCATCGGTCGTGAGATCGGGGCAGCCCTGGCCCGGGAGGGCGCCAACGTCGCCTTCCACTACCTGAGTTCCGGGGCCGGCGCCACCGAGGCCGCCGAGCAGGCGACCGCGCTGGGGGTCCGGGCGTGTGCGGTGGCCGGGGACCTGGCCGATCCGGACAGCGTCACGTCGCTGGTCGACACGGTGCATCAGCGGTTGGGGTCCGTCGACGTGTTGGTCAACAACGCCGCGTACACCAACATGGGTCCGTTCCTGGCCGACGATCCGGCGGACTGGCGGCGTCAGGTGGACGTGACCGTGCTCGGCATGCTCCACGTCACCAGGGCGGTCGTTCCCGACATGGTCGAGGCCGGCGGTGGTGCCATCGTCACCATGGCCGGTGACTCCGGTCGGGTCGGCGAGAGCCGCGCGGTGGTCACCTCGACATGCCGCGCGAGCGCATACGGCTTCACCAAGGCGATGGCCAAGGAGTTCGCCCGCAACGGTATCCGGGCCAACTGTGTCTCCCTGGGCCTGGTGCGCTCGCCGTCGGTGGACAAGCACGTCGTGGCCGGGGCCAGCGACGAGTTCATGAACCGGCTGATCAGGGCCTATCCGTTGCGCCGTCTCGGCGAGATGACAGACGTCGTGCCCGCCGTCCTGCTGCTCGCCTCGCCGGTGTCTGGCTGGACCACCGGTCAGGTGTTGTCGGTCAACGGCGGCTTCGCCACCGGCTGAGTGAAGGAGAAGCTCGATGACGACAGATTCGGGTCTCGACGGGACGATCGTCGTGGTGACCGGGGCCGGTTCGGGAATTGGCCGGGCCACCGCGCTGCGACTGGCCCTGGCCGGCGGGACCATCGTGGCCGCCGACATCAACACCGACTCGGCCGGCCACACCGCCGAACTCATCAGCCAGGCCGGCGGGACCAGCCGTCCGGCCACCGTGGACATCAGTGATCCGGCCTCGGTGGCGGCGTTCCACCAGTCCGTGCTGGACGTCGAGGGTAGATGCGACGTTCTGGTCAACAACGCCGGGTGGGAGGACATCCGACCGTTCGTCGACACCACCCGCGACTTCTGGGAGCGGATCTTCTCGATCAACCTGCTCGGGCCGATCTCGGTGACCCGGGCGTTCCTGACCGAGATGATCGAGCGGGGCTCGGGTGTGATCGTCAACGTCGCTTCCGACGCGGGCCGGGTCGGCAGCACCGGTGAGGTGGTCTACTCCGGTGCCAAGGGCGGCGTCATCGCGTTCTCCAAGGGGTTGGCGCGGGAGATGGCCCGTCACGGTATCCGGGTGAACTGCGTGAGTCCGGGCCCGACGGACACGCCCGCGTTCGCACGGGTACCCGAACGGCTACAGCAGGCTCTGATCCGGGCCATTCCGCTGCGCCGGTTGGCCGCCCCCGAGGACGTGGCCAACGCGATCAACTTCTTTGCCTCGCCGGACTCGTCGTATCTCACCGGGCAGGTGCTCAGTGTGAACGGCGGCCTGACGATGGTCGATTGATGGCTGATCCCGCGGTCGCCCAGACCGCTGACGAGGATGCCGCCCGTTACCGCAGCACCGGTTGGTGGCGCGACAGCCTGATCGTCGATGACCTGCGCCGGCATGCCGAGGAACGTCCAACCGCCGAGGCGGCGGTCACGTATTCGGCAGACGGGGGGTGGACCGAGCGGTTGACCTTCGCCGAACTGGCCGAGGCTGTCGACAGCATCGCCGCCGGCCTGCTCCGGTTGGGGGTGGGCAGAGGGGAACCGGTCTGCTTCCAACTGCCGAACTGGTGGCACTTCAACGCCGTCTACCTGGCCTGCAACCGGATCGGGGCGGTCGCCTGTCCGCTCATCCCCATCCTGCGTCGGCGCGAGGTCGAGTTCGCGCTGAGGTTGGTACGCGCCCGGGTGTACATCGCCCCGGCCCGGTTCCGCGGCCGTGACTTCGCCGCGCTGGGTCGGGAACTACTCGGCAGCCTGGACACCCTCGAGCACGTGTTCACCGTCGGCGGCCCCAGGGACTCGGCCGGTCCGTTCGAGCGGCACTTCCTGGCCCACCCGGCAAACGCGGCGGCCCGCCGGGAGTTCGTCGAGCGGGCACCGCGCGCCGACGACGTCGCCACGATCCAGTTCACCTCAGGGACCACCGGCGAACCCAAGGGCGTGATGCACACCCACAACAGCCTCTACGCCACCACCCGGCTCGTCCCGTACGCCGTGGGGTTGGACAGTTCCGACGTGGTCATGATGCCCTCGCCGTTGGCGCATGCGTCGGGCTTCCTCTACGGATGTCTCATGCCCACCAGTTGGGGTATGAAGGTGGTCTACCAGGACGTGTGGGACGCCCGGCGCATGCTGGAGTTGATCGACGCCGAGGCGGGCACCTGGAGCATCGGTTCGCCGCCCTTCGTCATGGACCTGATCCGCGCCTGTCGTGAGCTGGGCCGCGACGCCGCCCCGCTACGACTCTTCTCCTGCGCCGGGGCTCCGATTCCCCGGCATCTGGCCGAGGAGGCGCCCCGGGTGGTCGGCGCCAGGCTCGTGGCGATGTGGGGACTGACCGAGACGGGCGCGGTGACGATCACACCGGTGGACCGGTTGGACCGCGCCCACGACAGTGACGGGTCCTGTTCGCCGGCCATGCGGGTGCGGGTTGTCGACGAGCAGGGACACGAACTGCCCCCGGGCCACTCCGGGCGGCTGTTGGCCCGGGGCGCCTCCCGGTTCGTCGGATACTTCGAACGGCCGACGCTGACCGACGCGGTGGTGGACTCGGACGGCTGGCTGGACACCGGGGACCTGGCCTCGATCGACCATGAGGGATTCGTCAGGCTGACCGGCCGGACCAAGGACATCCTGATCCGTGGCGGGGAGAACGTCCCGGTGGTGGAGGTGGAGGCCGCCCTGTACCGGCATCCGGCCGTGCAGGACGTGGCCATCATCGGGGTGCCCGACGAACGCATGGGGGAGCGGGCCTGCGCGGTCATCGTTCCGGTGGGGGGTGCGGTGCCGACCCTCGCCGATCTGGTCGGGCACCTGGACGGGCTGGGGTTCGCCAAGCAGTTCTGGCCCGAACGCCTCGAACTCGTGGCGACGCTGCCCCGCACGGCGGCGGGCAAGATCCAGAAGTTCCGCCTTCAGCAACAGATCGTCGGGGGTGCGGATGGTTAGACACCTCCATCGGCCTACGATTCGTTTCTTCGAGGCCGACCAGCAGCGGGTCGTCTACCACATGTGGTACTTCGCCTATTTCGAGGACGCTCGAAATGACATGTTGGAGCGGAACGGCCTGTCGCTTCGGTCGCTGCTGGAAAGTGGTTACGACCTGCAGGTCGTCCACTTCGAGTTGGACCTGCTCGGCGCGGTCCGCTGGGAGGACGAACTGGTGATCGCCGTCGATGTCGACCGAGTCGGCACCACCAGTTTCACGCTGCGCTACGAGGCGCTGGTGAACGGCCTGCGGCAGGTCACCGGCAGGGTCGTGTATGTGGTCGTCAGTCGGGGTGAGGGTCACAAGACCCCGGTCCCGGAGGAGCTCAGGAGGGTTCTGGGGTGAGAGGTCTCGTTGTCCGGCCGCCCGCGTCCGGTGCGAACGTGCACACCGCGTCCGACGGGGTGGTGGCGTGACCACCGACCCGGCGGTGCCCTCCCGCGGACCGGTCACCGTGGAGCACCGGGGCAGCGACGGTGCGGTGTTGTGGGTGCGCATCGACCACCCGCCGGTGAACGCACTCGCCGGACCCGTCCGCGCCGGTCTGATCAGGGCCGCGAAGGCGGCGCACGACGAGCGGGTGCGGGTGGCCGTGCTGATCGGAGGTGATCGCTGTTTCAGCGCCGGCGGCGACATCGACGAACTCGCCTCGCTGGCAAACGACGAGGATGCCCGACGGGTGCATTCCGAGTACCTCGACCTCTACCGCAGTTGGCTCACCGTGCCGGTCCCCACCATCGCGGCGATCCGGGGTTACGCGCTGGGTGGTGGACTGGAGTTGATCCTGAACTGCGACCTGCGCTACGCCACCGACGACGCCTTCTTCGCCGCGTCGGGTGTGCGGATGGGGCTGGTGGAGAGCGCCCACTCACTGCCCAGGGTGCTGCCCGACACGGTGGCCGCCGAGATGTTGTTCACCGCCCGTCGGGTGTCCGCCGGGCAGGCCGCGGCCAGCGGACTGGTCACCGGTGTGGTGGCCGACCTGGAAGCGGAGGTGTCCGAGGTCGCGACAAGCATCGCCCGACACCCGGCCGCGGCGGTCCGGGCGACCAAGGACGTCCTGCGGATCGCCCGAAGTGCCGGCAGTGCCGAGGCTTCCGAGGCGGCCACCGCCCACTGGAGGATGCTTCAGCGCGCCGACGCGCATCGCGACGCCGCGGCGACGTTCCTCGCACGGCGTACCCGTTGACCAGATGGTTGGCGCAGAAGCCCCGCCACCCTCGCCGGCCGCGCGACCGGAAGACACCCTGGCATCAACCGTCCAGATCGACCGCGCGGTCCACCTCGCCGTCCGCGCTGATGATGTCGTCGGACGTGACCTCCTCGAGCGCCTTCGCGTGCACGCCCAGAACGTGGTGGGACATCACCGATCGGGCGGCCTGGGGGTCGCGCCTGCGCAGCGCATCGAGGATCTGCTCGTGTTCGGCGACGATGTCGCCCGGCACCGAACGGCTTATGCCGGCGTACTGCAGTCGGCGGACATCGCGGTATATCATCACGATTGTTTCCGCGAGTCGGCGTGACTTCGAGGCCTCGCCGACCAGATGGTGGAACCGCTCGGAATACCGGTCGAAGTCGA
>DATCXL010000512.1:0-5705 GCA_036565825.1 Mycobacteriales bacterium | reverse complement strand
TGCCGGTGGTGACCCGGCACCGGCCGCGCCGCCCGCACAGGCCGGAGTTGGTGGTGCTCTGTGACGTGAGCGGCTCGGTGGCTGGGTTCGCCCATTTCACCCTGATGTTGACTGCCGCGCTGCGTGAGCAGTTCAGCGGGGTGCGGGCGTTCGCGTTCGTCGACACCTGCGACGAGGTGACCAGACTTTTCGCGCCCGGCGTCGATCTGGCCGACGCGGTGAACCGGATCTCCACGGAGGCCGACCTGGTGTGGTTTGACGGCCACAGCGACTACGGGCACGCCTTCGAGGTGTTCGACGAGCGGTGGCCGGACGCGGTCGGGCCGAAGACTTCGCTGCTGATCCTGGGTGACGGGCGGAACAACTACCGCTCCACCGGGGCGCCGACGCTGCGCCGGTTGGTCAGCAGGGCCCGTCGGGCGTACTGGCTGAACCCCGAGCCGCGTCGGATGTGGGGGTCGGGTGACTCCGCCGCCACGGGCTACGCGGACCTGGTGGAAATGGTTGAGTGTCGCAACGCCGCGCAACTCGCCAGTTTCGTCACCCGTCTGTTGCCGGCGTGATCGTCAGCCGGTGGGTGCCGCCAGGGTGATGGTCGTGGTCGCGGACGCACCCGGTCCTGACACCCGAATCCAGGCTGGTGACCGTTCGGCTAGCCCCCTCACGGCCGCGAACTACGATCTGCTCACTGGCGGACGGCGGACGGAGCGGGGCGTGGGAAATCCGGTGGGCATCTCGGTCCGGCCGAGGCTGGGTGTCATGGGTGGCACGTTCGATCCGATCCACCACGGTCACCTGGTCGCAGCCAGCGAGGTACAGGCGCTCTTCGAGTTGGACGACGTGGTTTTCGTACCCACCGGCCAGCCCTGGCAGAAGGCCAGCCGGGCGGTCAGCGCCGCCGAGCACCGTTACCTGATGACCGTGATCGCGACCGCGTCCAACCCCCGGTTCTGGGTCAGCCGGGTGGACATCGACCGCAGCGGGCCGACCTACACCCTGGACACCCTGCGTGACCTGCGTGACCAGTTCCCCGAACACGATCTCTACTTCATCACCGGTGCGGACGCGTTGGAGCAGATCCTGTCCTGGAAGGACGTGGACGATCTGTTCAAACTCGCCCATTTCGTCGGAGTGACCCGGCCCGGTTACGAGCTCGACGACGGGCACCTGCCCCAGGATGCTGTCAGTCTGGTGGACGTGCCCGCGATGGCGATCTCGTCGAGTGCCTGCCGCGACCGGGTCGGCACCGGACGTCCGGTGTGGTACCTGGTCCCGGACGGTGTGGTGCAGTACATAGCGAAGCACCGGCTTTACCTGTCGTGAGAGGCTGTCCCGCGTGAGTGCATCCGAACGTGCCACAGAACTCGCGCTGGCCGCCGCGCAGGCCGCGGCTGACAAGCTCGCGCGTGACATCGTGATTCTCGACGTCAGCGACCAGCTCGTGATCACCGACGCCTTCGTGATCGCGTCCGCACCGAGCGAGCGGCAGGTCCAGTCCATCGTTGACGAGGTGGAACGCAGACTGCGGCAGGCCGGTGTCAAACCGGCCCGTCGGGAGGGTGAGCGTGAGGGTCGTTGGGTCCTGCTGGACTACCTCGACGTGGTGGTCCACATCCAACACTCCGAGGAGCGCACGTTCTACGGGCTGGAGCGGCTGTGGAAGGACTGCCCGGTCATCCCCTTCTACGACGCGCACGCGGCTGACCGGGTGGGTTCGTCCGACAGCGGTGCTCAGGTTCACTCGGACCACGGCCACGGGTGATCGCGGGTGAGCGCTCCCGACCCCGGGACCGGTATCAGGGTCCGTCAGGTCATCCTGTGGCGGCACGGCCGGACTGAGTGGAACATGCAGCGGCGCTTCCAGGGACAGGCCGACGCGCGACTGGACGAGGTCGGTCGCGCCCAGGCCAGGGCCGCCGCGCGCCAACTCGCCGCGGTGCGACCGCGGGCAATCGTCAGCAGCGACCTGTCCCGGGCGGTACAGACCGCCGCTGAACTGGCCGCGATCACCGGACTCCCGGTCACCGTCGACGCCCGTCTGCGGGAGGGTTCCCTGGGGTACTGGGAGGGCCTGACCCGGGAGGAGGTGCGAGCGCGCTACCCGCGAGAGTATGCGGACTGGGTCAGCGGTCACCCGGGACGGCGCGGTGGCGGGGAACTGCGCAGCGAGGTCGCCGCACGGGCCGTGGCCGGCCTGGCCGAGTTGCCAGCCGACGTTCCGGCTGACGTTCCAGACGATCTGTCGGGTGGCCGGTCGAGCGACCTGGCGACCCTGCCGGTCGTGTTGGTCACCCACAGTGCGACCGCGATGGCTCTCACCGGGTATCTGCTCGGCCTGCCCGAGTCACACTGGCGGGCTGTCGCTCCGCTGGCCAACTGCCACTGGAGTGAGTTGCGGCGAGACGTTGGCGGGTGGCAGTTGCGCTCGCACAACGTGGGCGTGGTGACCCCTCGGACGCCGCCGGTGCCCGAGAAGGTGGTCGAGGCCGAACGAGTCACGCCCGACCCCGCCGACGCCGAGGCGCTGGACGGCCCGGGTAGTTCCTCGGCCGCGCCCACACCGTGACGTCGTCGCCCGGTGGCGCGGTGGTCCGGAGGGTGCTGGTGATCGCCGACTCGCTGGCGTTCCATGGACCAGAACGGGCCGAGCTGCTGACCGAGCCCCGGCTGTATCCGAACGTGCTGGGTCGCGCGCTCGGCGCGCGGGTTGACGTGGTGGCCCGGATGGGATGGACCGCCCGGGACGCGTGGTGGGCGATGACCAGGGACCCGGCGGTGTACTCGCTGCTGCTGCCCCGGGCCGGCGCCGTGGTGCTGGCGGTGGGCGGCATGGACTATCTGCCCGCGGTGTTGCCCACCTACCTACGGGAGGGCATCGCCTACCTACGCCCCGACCGGTTGCGCCGGGTCGTCAGGGCCGCCTACCGGCGTTACCAGCCGGTCGGAGCCAGGTTGACCGGTGGCCGTTGGCGCACGCTGCCGCAGGGACTCACCGACCGGTACCTGTCCCGGTGCGTCTACGGGGTGCGCACCCTGCATCCGGGCGTGCCCGTGGTGGGGGTGTTACCGCCGCCACACGACGCGCCCTCCTATGGTCGGATCACCGCCGGCCACGGTCCGGCGGTGACCGCCGCGCGAGCCTGGGGTGCGCGGGAGGGCGTCACCATGGTCGACCTGCCGCGGATCGTGGCACCGCCCCTGGCGGCCGGAGACTGCAATCCCGACGGGATGCACTGGGGTTGGCAGGTACACGCCGAGGTCGGCGAGGCGATGGCCGAGGTCGTACGGAGCGCGTGGAACGCGGGTTCGGTCACCTGACCAGTAGTGGTTCGGCCGCTCCGGCCGCTCCAGCCACTTCCGCCACGGTGCGGGCGGTTTGGCCACCGGGGGTAACATATGCACATGAGCCCTGTAGTAGGCCTGCTCCTTATCGGGCCGCGCTGAGCACGCACGACGCCAGCGCGGCAGGCCCTTGCGACAGCGAGGGCCTTTTTCGTGCCCCGACACGTCAGTGCTGTTGTCGAACCCGCCGGGCCGGACGGATCACCCATGCGGGGTGTGAGAGCAGCGCCGTTACCGACGAGGAGCAGTGATGACCGACGCCCAGGACATTCCACCGTTTCGTTACACCGCGCGGCTGGCCAACGACATCGAGCTGTCCTGGCAGGACCGTTGGCAACGTGACGGCACCTTCCATGCGCCCAACCCGACCGGCGAACTGGCCGACGGTTTCGACCGGGTACGGGGCAGCGAACCGTTCTACCTGAACGACATGTTCCCCTACCCGTCCGGCGGTGGGCTGCACGTCGGCCACCCGCTGGGTTACATCGGCACCGACGTCTACGGCCGCTACCTGCGGATGACCGGCCACAACGTGCTGCACACCATGGGGTTCGACGCGTTCGGGTTGCCGGCCGAGCAGTACGCGGTGGAGACCGGTCAGCACCCCAGGGTCACCACCGAACGCAACATCGCCAAGTTCCGCGGACAGTTGCGTCGGATGGGCCTGGCGCATGACCCGCGTCGCAGCGTGGCCACCACGGATCCGCAGTTCTACCGGTGGACCCAGTGGATCTTTCTGCGGATCTTCAACTCCTGGTACGACCCGGCGGCCGACCGGGCCCGACCGGTCGACGAGCTGGTCACCGAGCTGGACGGTGGTCTGCGCGAACCCGCGGAGAACACCAACCCGTACGGCCGGCCCTGGTCCGAGCTGACCGAGTCCGAGCGCCGGTTGGTGGTGAACAACCACCGACTGGCCTACCTGCACCAGGCACCGGTCAACTGGTGCCCGGGGCTGGGCACCGTGCTGGCCAACGAGGAGGTCACCGCCGAGGGCCGCAGCGAACGCGGCAACTTCCCGGTGTTCCGTCGGCCACTGACCCAGTGGATGCTGCGTATCACCGCCTACGCCGACCGGCTACTGGCTGACCTGGACCGGTTGGACTGGCCCGACAGCGTCAAACTGATGCAGCGGAACTGGATCGGCCGGTCCACCGGCGCGGTGGTCGGGTTCCCGACTCCAGCCGGGACTGTCGAGGTGTTCACCACCCGTCCGGACACCCTGTTCGGTGCCACCTACCTGGTGTTGGCACCCGAGCACGCGATGGTGGGTGCGTTGACCGCCGAGGAGTGGCCGGAGGATGTCCCGCCGGCGTGGACCGGTGGCGCGGCCACTCCGGCCGAGGCGGTGGCCGCCTACCAGCGGTCGGCGTCACGACGTTCGGAGATGGACCGGCAGTCGCAGACCAAGACCAAGACCGGTGTGTTCACCGGCCGCTACGCGACCAACCCGGTGAATGGTCGGGCGATCCCGGTGTTCGTCGCCGACTACGTGCTGATGGGTTACGGCACCGGCGCGATCATGGCCGTGCCGGCCCAGGACGAGCGGGACTGGGACTTCGCCCAGGCGTTCGAGTTGCCGATCGTGCGTACCGTGGCGCCGCCGGAGGGCTTCGACGGCAGGGCGTACACCGGTGACGGACCGGCGATCAACTCGTCCTTCCTGGACGGACTGGCGGTGGGCGAGGCCAAGCAGCGGATGATCGCCTGGCTGGAGGAGCACGGCGCCGGCCGGGGGACGGTGACCTACAAGCTGCGGGACTGGTTGTTCAGCCGGCAGCGGTACTGGGGCGAACCATTCCCGATCGTGTACGGCGCGGACGGCCAGCCGCGGGCACTGCCCGAGTCGATGCTGCCGGTGGTACTGCCGAAGATCGATGACTTCGCACCCCGCTCCTACGACGCGGAGGATGCCACCTCCGCACCGGAGCCGCCGCTGGGTCGGGCCACCGAGTGGGCCACCGTCACCCTGGACCTGGGTGACGGGCCGAAGGAGTACCGGCGCGAGATCAACACGATGCCGCAGTGGGCCGGGTCGTGTTGGTACGAGATCCGCTACCTGGACCCGAAGAACGACGAGCGCTTCGTCGACCCCGAGGCGGAGAGGTACTGGATGGGCCCACGCCAACCCACCGACACCGGCGGGGTGGACCTGTACGTCGGGGGCGTCGAACATGCGGTACTGCACCTGTTGTACGCCCGCTTCTGGCACAAGGTGCTGTTCGACCTGGGCCTGGTCTCGAGCGAGGAGCCGTTCCGGAAGTACTTCTCCCAGGGGATGATCCAGGCCTACGCGTACACCGACGAGCGCGGTTCGTACGTGCCGGCCGACGAGGTCATCGAGGACGGGCACGGGGCGTTCA
>DATCXL010000510.1:0-3041 GCA_036565825.1 Mycobacteriales bacterium | reverse complement strand
CCGCCGTTGAAGCCCCGGTCCCGCAAGGGACCCACACCCAAACCCAGCGTTGGGAAGGACCGGTCCAGGCAGCGCACGGCCGGGTCGGTATACGCGTTGCTGTCGAGTGTGCTGGGGTACGCGGAACGGAAGAAACACATCTCGCGGAACCCGTGTGTCAACGTGGAGTACCGGGGTGCGAAGTCCCGGCGGCGGGCCGACATCACCTGGAGCATGGATCAGCTTCGGTCGTTCTGCCGTACCGCGTTGGCTGATCCGCTCGGACCGTTGTACGTGTTCGCCGCGTTGACCGGTCTACGTCGCGGGGAGCTGTGCGCGCTGCGGTGGGAGGACGTGGACCTGGACGCCGGCAGGGTTGTCGTCCGGCGGAACCGGGCGGTCATCGACTGGCGGGTGGTCGAGGGGGAGGCCAAGTCTGAGGCCGGGGAGGACCGGCCTGTGGCGCTGGGCAGTACCGCGGTTGATCTGCTTCGGAGGCTTCGCCAGCAGCAGGCCGAGCGGCGTCTGGCGTTGGGGGCTGCGTGGGTGAACTCGGGACGGGTGTTCGTCACCGGGGATGGTCACGAGTGGAATCCGCAGACGGTCAGCAAGAAGTTCGGGGTGTTCCTGGCTGGTCTGGATCTGCCGCGCACTACGCTTCATGGGCTGCGTCATCTGTCTGCGATGCTGGGGGCGGAGGCCGGGGAGACGCTGCTACAGACGTCTCGGCGGTTGGGCCACAGCAAGATCAGCACGACGGCTGACATCTACGGCCACGTGTTCGAGGATGTGGCGCAGCGTGCGGCGGAGAGCCGTGATCAGCTTCTTCGGCTTGCCCCGTGAGAACCGGGCCCGTATCCCTAGCATGATCCCTAGCTTCCGCGTGCGGAGAGTGACTGCATCTCGTCACTCTCCGCTGTTTTCCCAGGTCAGACCTGGTGTTGCTCCGTCGGGACGACAGGATTTGAACCTGCGACCCCTTGACCCCCAGTCACGTTCTAGGCGTGATCACTGGTCTCTGTGCGTCTCACTAGTTCCAGTCTGTCTCATATGTCGCATGGTTTCGGGGTGTCCGTGACCACCAGTCTCTCCCAGTCTCAGTGGTTTCCTAGCACGTCCCTAGCATCGCCTCCCTCAACCATCCGAAGTGGACGGCCGGGTGTCGCCGCGCGCCTCGGCCGACTCAGCCACGAACAACGGGACCACAGCGGCAACTCTGCGACCCCGGTTCGTGATGTAGGTGGTCTGGCCTCGCACGGACGCGGCATGGATCACGTCCGCAAGATGCGCCCGGACCTGGACATACGACAGTTCTGCCGGCGGATCAGTCATGCACGCGAGGGTACCGTCACGTACGCCGGTGTACGCTCGCGTACATGATGGGTCGGACGCATGCGCTTTCGGGTGCGGTGGGGATGCTCGCCGTCACCCCGGCCGTGTCCGCTGTCACCCCGTCGTTGACCCCGCACGGCCCGGTTGCTCTGGCCGCTGGAACGGTTGTCGCCGCCGGTGCCGCACTCCTACCGGACCTGGACCACCCGCGGGCGACCGTCGCCCGATCCCTCGGCCCGGTCACCGGCGCGCTGTCCAAGGCCGTGGCCGCGGTGTCTGGCGGTCACCGGCATGCCACCCACTCTGTCGCCGGGATCCTGGCCTTCACCGGGGTGTTCGGTGTGGCCGGGGCCGCTGGTGGGTGGTGGGCGTGGGTGCCGGTCACAGTTCTGGCCGGGCTCGCCGTTGCCGCGGTCGGGGTGGCCCGTCCGGTTGCGGCGTGGGCCGGCGCCGGGCTCGTAGTCGCCGCGTCGGCGGTGGCCGGGGTTGACCTGGGGTCGTGGCTTGGCCTGTCCGTCGCCATCGGATGCGCAGCCCACCTGGCCGGCGACTGCGCAACAGTGCAGGGCTGCCCGCTGCTGTGGCCTTGGCGCAGGCGCTACGAGTACGCCCACCTTCGCACGGGTGGACGCGGTGAACAGTGGACGGCCGCTGTACTGGTCACGGTCCTCGCGGCCGAAGTGCTGATCACGACGATGGGAACAGGACGATGAGCCAGACGACCGAGTGGTTCTGGGTGCTGACCCTCGCCGGGGACACACCATCCGGGCGCACTACCCAGCATCACGCTGGGGTGTGTTCTGTCGGAGCGGGAACGACCCGCATGTCCGTGTTCACGTTCGTCACCACTGGGGAGTTTGCCCGGTGGCGTCAGGAGACGGGCGCCACCGGCAACCCCACCGTCACGTTCTGGGCCTTAGACCGCAACGATCTGACCTGACATAGACGTGGGGTCCCAAGGCCAGTCGACGGCCCGGAACCCCACTTGCCGCACCACCTGATCTAGGCAGGAAGGCACGACTGTGCACGACCTTATCTTCTCGGCTGCCGCTGATCCGGCAGCACCAGTGATCCCAGCCGCCGTGGTGTTGCCCGTCGCTGTGGTCCTCACCGATGAGTGAGCAGGGCACCGCCGCACCGCACACCGAACAGGTGACGACGGTCGAGTCCGCTCCGCCGGCCCGGGACACGTCGGCGAAGCCAGCCGAAGACGCGCGGCGGGCGGTTCCGGTGGGGCCGGTGCTGTTGACAGCGGCGAACACGCTGACCGCCGGTGGTACGGGGTTGTACGCGGCCACGGGGATGACCGGGTTGCTGGTCGGCGGGGGTGTGATCGCCGGCGGTGGTGTCGCTGCTGTGGCACGGCGGGCGGCGCGGAACCGGTCGGGGACAACCCGGCGGGCTGGTGCCGGTTCTGGTGGGCTGCTGGCTGGTGGGAAGCACCGTCGCCGGTCTGCTGGCGCCGGTGTTGGCCTGGCCACCGGTTCGGGTGGTAGGCGTCGGGATGGCCGCCGTGGTGCCGGTGGTGGCCTGGGCCTCCGGCTCGGTGGGGGTCGGTCTGCTCGGCGCCGTGCGGCCGGTGCCGGCCGGGGTGGTAGTGGTCTGCCCCGGGTCGCCGGCACGAAGGCCGGGCGCGGTGGCCGGTCGACCGGTTGGGGTCGACTGCTCGGTGGCCGGGGGGCGGGAAGCGGCCACGGCCGCGACGGTGCCACGACCGGGCCGGGCGTTCG
>DATCXL010000503.1:0-2364 GCA_036565825.1 Mycobacteriales bacterium | reverse complement strand
GGCGGCCGCCGCGAGGGTGGCATGCTCGTCGCCGGGCACTTCCTGGCCGAGTTCGTCGCCGAAGGGCTGCCCTGGGCGCACATCGACGTCGCGGGCCCCGCATACAACAGCGGCGACGCCTGGGGTTACACGCCCAGGGGCGGGACCGGAGTGCCCATTCGCACGATCTTCACCCTGGTCGAGGACATCGCGGCCAACGGTTGACCTACCCGAGAGGCCAGCGTCACCCGGACGGTCCACCGTGGTCAGACTTACCGCCGGCCCTCTGTCGGGACGTCCACTCCCGCATCCGTCTGGGGTACCCGACGGCCCCGACGTCGTACACCGGGATGGACAGTCGCTGGCCGAGTGCCCGGGCGGCCTCCGGACCGTCGACGCGGCGGCGGGTCCACTCCCCGTCGTGGGCCACCAGCGCCACGGTCATCTCGGTGACGGTGGTGCGAGGTTCCACGTATGCCTCCACCCCGCGCCGTGTCCGGGCGAACTCTTCAAGGTGGGCGAAGTCTTCGGTCGAGGCGCGACGTACCACGCCCGGCTTCTGCTTCCGCCGCCGGAACAGACCCACGTGACCTCCCTTCCTGCCTTCCTGGCCCGGTTCGTGATCCCGGCCGGGGCACCGTGGCCACGGCCCGACACCGGCTCCTTCGCAGAACAGATCCCACTGCCCCAAGGTTCCCACGTCCAGGGTGACCTCGGGCTCACTGTGCGCAGTCCTGTCGGGCCCGCGAACCGCGGCGCACCGGCCCCATGCGGACCCTCGTCGCGGTATGTGGCCCCGTGGTGCCAAGATGGACTCCGGCCCTGATCAGAGACACACGAGGAGAACCCTGTGGCTGACACCAGCGCCGACCTTGTCATTCTCGGTGCCGGCAGCGGCGGTTACGCCTGCGCGATCCGTGCCGCCGAGCTTGGCATGTCGGTCGTGCTGATCGACCGGGACAAGCTGGGCGGCACCTGCCTCCACCGCGGCTGCATCCCGACAAAGGCGCTGCTGCACGCCGGTGAGGTGGCCGACCAGACCCGGGAAAGCGAGCAACTTGGCGTCAAGGCCAGCTTCGAGGGCATCGACATCGCCGCGGTGCACGCCTACAAGAACGGCGTGGTCAACCGCGCGTTCAGGGGCCTGACCGGCATCATCAAGTCTCACGGCATCACGTACGTGGAGGGTGAGGGGCGACTGGTCTCGGCCACCGAGGTCCGGGTCGGCGACGTCACCTACCAGGGTCGACACGTCGTACTGGCGACCGGCTCGGCTCCCCGGTCCCTGCCCGGGTTGACCATCGACGGCGAGCGGGTCATCACCAGCGACCACGCGCTCACCCTGGACCGGGTGCCCAACTCGGTCGTGGTGCTCGGCGGTGGCGTCATCGGGGTGGAGTTCGCCAGTGTCTGGAAGTCCTTCGGTGCCGAGGTGACGATCGTTGAGGCGCTGCCACACCTGATCGCGCTGGAGGACGAGTCCAGCAGCAAGTTGCTGGAGCGAGCATTCCGACGTCGCGGCATCAAGTTCAAGCTCGGCGCCCGGTTCGCCGGCGTCGAACGGTCCGGCGACGGGGTGCGGGTCACCCTCGACGGTGGTGAGCAACTCGACGCCGACCTGTTGCTGGTAGCCGTCGGGCGCGGAGCGGTCTCGGCCGACATGGGCTTCGCGGAGGCCGGCGTGGCGATGGAACGTGGCCTGGTGAAGGTGGACGAGTACTGCCAGACCTCGGTGCCCACCATCTCTGCGATCGGCGACCTGATTCCGACCCCGCAGCTTGCGCACGTCGGCTTCGGTGAGGGAATCCTGGTCGCCGAGCGCCTGGCCGGACTGCCCGTGGTGCCCATCGACTATGCCGGGGTGCCACGCGTGACCTACTCCCACCCCGAGGTCGCCTCGGTAGGGCTCACCGAGGCCCAGGCGCGGGAGAAGGGCTACGAGGTGACCACGCTCACCTACGATCTGACCGGCAACGCGCGCAGCCAGATCCTCAAGACGGCGGGTGCGGTCAAGTTGGTCGCCCAGAAGGACGGTCCGGTGCTGGGCGTGCACATAGTCGGCGACCGGGTGGGTGACCTGATCACCGAGGCGCAGTTGATCTACAACTGGGAGGCCCTGCCCGGAGAGGTCGCCCAACTGATCCACCCCCACCCGACCCTGTCCGAGGCGATCGGCGAAGCGCACATGGCGCTGATCGGAAAGCCGCTGCACACGCACGGCTGATCCACTGTCGATCCCTCGGTGCCCGCTCGCCCTGCTGGATGAAAGAAGGAGTCGCAGACCCATGCCGGTCTCCGTCACGATGCCCCGCCTCGGAGAGAGCGTCTCCGAGGGGACCGTTACCCGTTGGCTGAAAAAAGAGGGCGAGCGCGTCGAGGCCGACG
>DATCXL010000500.1:0-3040 GCA_036565825.1 Mycobacteriales bacterium | reverse complement strand
GCACCGCGGTGGCGGCCGTGGCGAGGTGGTCGTCCAGGTGCCGCCGCCGGTCCAGGAACCGGGCCAGCGCGAGAGCCAGGTCCACCGCGACGGCCTCGTGGCCGCTGTCGACGGCCAGGTCCACGGCGGCGACAAGGTTGGGGCGCTCGGTGTCCAGCCAGGCCAGGGCGGACTCCCGACCGGGAAACCGGTCCGGCGTCGGCTCTCCGGCCAGCGCCCCCAGGTGGTCGTCGGCCGCGTCGGCGGTGGTCAGGTAGTGGCGCAGTAGCCGGTCGCGTGCGGTCGGAAGTTCGGCCTCGGTCTCGGCGAGCCGTGCGGCGAACAGGCCGACCAGGTCATGCATCCGCCACCGACCGGTGTCCGTGCCACGTTCCACCAGGTGCGCCTGCCGCAACATCCGCAGATCCTGGCGCACCTGCCCGATCGGCCGGTCGGCCAGCACTGCCGCCGCCTCGGTGGCCACCTCCGGCCCCGGGTTGACCGACAACAGCCAGAACATCCGGGCCGCCCGAGCGTCCCGCTCCCCCATGTGCCGGAAGGACAGGTCGAACGCCGAGGCCACCGCACGTTCCCCATAGGACAGACCAGATAATCGGGTGGACGTGTCGGCCAGTTCGGCGACCATGTCGGCCAGCGGCATCTCCACGTCGTCGGCGAGCAACGCTGCGGTGATCCGCAACGCGAGCGGTAACCCGCCACACAACCTGGCCAACTCGCGGGCCTGCCTCGGCTGTTCGGTGATCCGCCGGTCAGCGGGGTCACGGGAGCGCAGCACCTGGTCCAACAACTCGCCGGCATCAGCCTCGGTCAGTACGTCCAGGTCGAGTATCCGGACCCCGTCGAGTTCCCCCAGCGTGTGCCGGGAGGTGACCAAAGCGCGGTGCGCCCGATGCCGGGGCAACAGGTCGGCCACCTGGTCGGGGCCGGACACGTTGTCCAACACCAGCAACACCGGCCGATCCCGCTGCGACAGCGACGCGAGGTGCCGGTGGTACGCCGCCGCCTGCTCGTCGGGCACCGGCGGAACCTCATCGGCCGGCACACCCAACGCCCGCAACAACGGGCCGTAGAGCTGACCCGGGCTCACCCGGTTCGCCGGGTCATACCCGCGCAGGTCGGTGAACACCGCCCCACCCGGGTACCAGCCGCGGCCGACCGCGAGGCTGGCGACGTGACCGGCCAGGGCGGTCTTGCCCACCCCGGCCAGGCCCGACACCGACGACACCACCACCGCCGGCGAACCCTCCGCCGCCGGGTCGAGGAACCCCAGTAACGCGGTCACCGCGTCGTCTCGGCCGACGAACACCGACCCGGCCGCCGCGTCGGATGCCGCGACCGGCACCACCACCGCCGACGCCCGGCCCTGTAATCCACCCAGGTCATAGATGATCTGGAAACCCTGGCCCACCTGGTAGACCCGCGCCTCGCCTGGGCACTGGCGTCCATCCGAACGGACAGCCGCTCGTCGCCACTCATCCCGTCTGGCATGCCCCACCCCCACCCGGCGTTCCCATGCGACAGGAACATGAGATCACCACCACCGTCGCAGATACCACGGTTACGGGCGTTCCCTCGGCGTCGGACGACCGAGTTGGGCTGGGACTACATTCTGGCGAGCGCCTGGGTGGCCAGAGACCGCAGGGCGGCCTCCGTGTGCTCGTCGGTGTCCAACCCGCTGACGAAGATGCCCAGTACCGTTCCGCCCTTGCGGACGTAGATCTGCCCGTCGTCACGGAACGCGCCGTCGCCCAGGCCGGTCACATCGTGGTAGCCGGGCCCGGCCTGTTTCCGCTGCGCCCGCAGGGTGTCGAACAGAGTGCCCGGATCGGGAAAGGTCGAGATGGCGACCAGCCGGGCGCTGTCGGTCGAGCCGTACCCGCAGGTGCGCTGCCCGGGCACCACAACCGGCACGTCCGAAACGGGCCGCACCTGGCTGTCGAGGACCGCCTGCGCCTCCTGCTGGGTGACCAGCACACAAGGATCGACCGAACCCGACGGCTGACCACCGGCCGTCGAACCCGACGATGGCACAGATGTCCCAGGGGTCGGGGTGGAGGCGGCCGGCGACGGAGTCCCCCCGCACGCGGCGAGTAACAGCCCGAGGGCGCACGCGGCGAGGTGGGAACGCGACACGATCTTCACAAGCCTGCGACCGTACCCCGACCCGGCCGGCCACGCCGACTGTTCGACGATGTCGGCCCGAACAGCCATCCCCCTCGGTGCTCCCCTCCCCGGCGTCAGTCGCGACCCCGGCACCGGCGCGGCGCGCGGCGCGCGTCATCGTCACCGGGCTGGAGTCTCGCACCGATGTGGACGGTCCGGGTGCGACACCGGACCGGTTGGTCGGTGCCACCGCGTCATTCCGGGAACTGGCACTACTGGGTCGGCCGGCTGATGGCCGAGTCTGATAGCAACCGTGAACACGCCGGCACTCCCCTCTGCCGCCAGTCAAGAGGTGAACCCGTGACGCCAACGCCAGAACAATCCGTCGATCCCGAGCCGGTCGAGAACACCGAACCACCGTCCACTCCGGAGGTGACCGATCCGTACGCGCGGCGCCGGGACGACTGGCCGCCGGTCATCACCGACCCGGACTACGCCGTCCCCACGCCAGACCACCGACCGGGGCGGTAACCGGTGGCCCACATCGTGAGAGGACAACGGCGTTCGCCATGTTCACCACGGCAGCAAGCCGGCCGGGACGGTTGGCACACCCGGCCCGGCTGGTGGCAACAGCGCGCCGCAGCCAACGCGGCCCTGGCCATGCGGGAGTTCCTGGCCCGTACCGCCCAGCGGGAAAACACCGGCGCCGGCACCCCCGACGAGCTTCTGGTCACCCTGTCCGCCGGCCTGGCCGCCGTGTTGGACACCCACCACCCCGACGAACACGGGATCTGTCCGGCCTGCTCCCGGTTGCCCGCGCCGTGGCGCTGGGTGGTGCGGGTGCGTTGGCCGTGTCCGCTGCTGCGCACCCTGACCCGCGAACTCGACCACGTCACGGAGGCCCACCGTTGACCGACCCGACCGACCCCACCCGCCG
>DATCXL010000487.1:0-2421 GCA_036565825.1 Mycobacteriales bacterium | reverse complement strand
GGCTGCGGTGGTGGTGGTCATCTCGCCCTCCCTGCTCCCTTGTGTCACCTACTTTACAGCGTCACGCTGTAAAGTCAAGTAGGGGTACACAACCACCACGGCCCCCGTCCTCCGAAGAGGTACGGGGGCCGTTTCGTGCGTCCAGGGGTCAGATCAGCGGATGGCACCGTACGGCGTGCTCGTGCCGCGCTCCACGGTGTACCGCTCGTCCAGCCACGGGTACATGCCCTGTTGTAAGCCGACCAGAAGCTCCTCCACGGCCAGCGAGAAGGGCATCATGTCCATGCTGTGCAACTTGCGGTCACGTCCGACACCCGACCACCACCAGGTCTGCTCCTCTCCCACGGTGACCCACGGGATACCGGTACGCAGGTACACGTACCTGGACAGCGGGGAACAGCATCCGCAGTACACGGAGCCGCGCACCCCGGCCCGGTAGAGCATCTCGTCCAACTCCGTCACGTTGTTCAGCGCGCGGATCTCCTCGATCACCTCGCGCACTCGCTGCCACTGGTTGTCGCTCTGGGTCTCGCTCACGATCGGCTCCCTTACTCTGGTTGGGGAGCCCTGCCCGCTACCCCCGGGCAGGGCCACTACTACTGAGCCTGGCCGCGTCGGGCCGGATACCCGGCGGCCCGCAACCTCTTGGTCACCGTGTCCGGGGCGATCCCCAGCTCACGGGCCACGTCGGCCTGGGTCCTGCCCGACTGGACCTCGACCCAGATCCGTGCCGCGCGGGCACGGGCCCACGTGGACATGTCCTCCCTGGCCGCCTCGATGCGGTCACCGGCCAACCGGTCGGCCTCGACCAGCGGCAGGGCGGCCAGTTCCTCGGCGGGGCTCACGCCGACACCTGCGCGGTGAACTCGGCCCAGGTCATCCACCGGGCATCACCGGTGGGGACGGCCAGCGGCTCACCGTCGAACCCGGTGCCGACCCTGCGGCCCTCGAACACCACCACGTCGTCCGTCGATGCCGGGGTGCCGTGCTCGGCGAAGTACGCCCGCAGGTCTTCGGCGGTGTCGCAGCAGGAGTAGCCGCGCGGCAGGTCCTCAACACCCTCACCGTCACAGACCCGGCAGCCACCGGACCCGCAGGTGCAGTCCTCACCGGTGCCGTAGCACAACGCGCACTCGCCGGATCCACCACAGGTCTGGCACTTGACCCGGGACGGGTCGCCCTCCACGAAGTCGCTTCCCCACGTCGCGGAGAACGCGTTGTCCGCGGTGAAGGCCAGCGCCCCGGTGGCGTTCCGGCCGGCGACGTGGACCCGATAGAAGGTGGTGGTCTCGCTCATGAACATGAACCTACCCCTACCCTCCGGAACATGCAAGAGGGTAGGGGTAGGTAACCCAGCGGCCCCCGTCTCCTTGTGGGAGTACGGGGGCCGCCGTCGCATGTCCAGGTCAGGTCAGGTCGAACCTGCCGCCCTTCACCGCACCGATGAACGCCGCGAACTCGTCACGACTGAACGACAACGCCGGACCGGTCGGGTTCTTCGAGTCCCGCACCCCGACCGCCACGTCGAAGTCCGCGACCTCCACGCACTGACCACCGTTACCGCCGCTGTAGCTGCTCTTGAACCAGGCAGGCCCAACGCCTGCGCTACCCTGCTCGTACATCGCCTACTCCTCCAGTAGATGGGCGATATGGGTGACCGACGCCTCCGGGCTCAACGCAGCGGCCCGGAGGCGGTCACACAATCGAGAGTACTGCCGGACATGCTCCGGCTTCTCCATGTACAGCGCACCGATGTCGTTCTCGACGTACACGACCGTCGGATCCCCGATCGGGAACTCCAGGATCGTGAACGCCCCAACCGCCCCCGTCGGCGAGTCAGCAGGAAGCACCTGCAACGACACCGTACGCAGATCGGCAACCTCCAAGATCCGGCGGATCTGCGCCGGCATCATGTCAACGCCCCCGTAGGCGCGGTGCAACACACACTCGTCAACGATCAGGCGCAGGCGTAGGTCACCACCCAACACCCGGGACTGCCGTTGCATGCGTAGCTCCACACGCCGGTCGATCTCTTCGCGGCTGTCCTCAGGCCGTGCTGCGGAGATCAGCGCACGAGCGTAGTCCTCGGTCTGCAACAGGCCGTTGACGAACTGCGTGTCGTAGACCGAAAGCATCTCGGCCTCGCCCTCGAGATCGACATACGGCTCGAACCAGTCAGGCAACACATCACCGTAGGCGTGCCACCAGTTCTCCCTGTTCGCCTCGCGGGTCAACGCGATCAGCGCATCCCGTTGCTCACCCGACACGTTGTAGACGTCGAGCAGGGCCTTGACGATGGGGACCTTGATCTGGACGACCGCGTTCTCCACGCGCGACAGCGACGACTGGCTGAGGTCGGCCTGTTCGGCCACGGCCTCAGCGGTCAGCCCGTGCGCTTCGCGGAGCTGGCGTAGCTCGCGG
>DATCXL010000486.1:0-5162 GCA_036565825.1 Mycobacteriales bacterium | reverse complement strand
CCGCGAGCTACGCCAGCTCCGCGAAGCGCACGGGCTGACCGCTGAGGCCGTGGCCGAACAGGCCGACCTCAGCCAGTCGTCGCTGTCGCGCGTGGAGAACGCGGTCGTCCAGATCAAGGTCCCCATCGTCAAGGCCCTGCTGGACGTCTACAAGGTGTCGGGTGAGCAACGGGATGCGCTGATCGCGTTGACCCGCGAGGCGAACCGCCAAGGCTGGTGGCACACCTACGGCGATGTCCTGCCGGAGTGGTTCGAGGTGTACATCGACCTGGAAGGTGAAGCCGAAACGTTGGCCGTGTACGACTCGCAGTTCGTCAACGGCCTGCTCCAGACCCGTGACTACGCCCGGGCGCTGCTGGTGGCGGCCCGACCGGATGACTCACCACAGGAGACCGACCGGCGTGTGGAACTGCGGCTCCAGCGGCAGGCCCGGATCGTCGAGGGTGACCTGCGGCTCCACCTCATCGTTGATGAGTGTGTGCTGCACAGAACGTATGGCGGGCCGGAGGTGATGCGTGAGCAGATCGCCCGGCTGGTCGAGATGGCAGCACTGCGGAACGTGTCGATCCAGGTCATGCCATCGAGTGCACCGTTGAGCACGGCCAGCGGGTTCTCCATCCTGGAGTTCGCTGTCGGCGACCCGACCGTGGTCTACCTGGAGAACGAGATCGGCGCGCTGTATTTGGAGAAGCCGCATCAGGTGCGGCAGTACTCTCGACTGTACGACCGCCTCCGGGCCTCGGCTCTGGGCCCGGAGGCATCTGTCGAACATCTCGCCCGACTTAAGGAGTAGGCGATGCAGCAGAAGCGTAGCGCAGACCGGGAACGGCCGGTTTGGCGTAAGTCGAGCTACAGCAGTGGTTCGGGTGGTCAGTGCGTCGAGGTGGCGGACTTCGACGTGGCGGTCGGGGTGCGGGACTCGAAGAACCCGACCGGTCCGGCGTTGTCGTTCAGCCGTGACGAGTTCGCGGCGTTCATCGGTGCGGTGAAGGACGGCGCGTTCGACCTGACCTGATCTGACTGTGGCGTGGCAGGGCCCTGGCCGGGTGATCCTCGGCCAGGGCCCTGTCTGCCACCTGGCCCAGCATGAAACGGCCCCCGTCCTCCGAAGAGGTACGGGGGCCGTTGTGGCGGGCAAAGCAGCCTCACTTTCCTACCCCTACCCTCTTGCAATTCCGGAGGGTAGGGGTAGATTCATGTTCATGAGCGAGACCACCACCTTCTACCGAGTCCACGTCGCCGGCCGGGACGCCGTCGGACCACTGGCGTTCCACGCCGACAACGCGTTCAGCGCGCTGTGGGGCAGCAACTTCGTCCCGGGTGACGCGTCCCGGGCGACCTGTTCGGTTTGCGGTGGTGACGGGCAGTGCACCTACTGTTACGGCGACGGCGCGGACTGCGGGCAGTGCTCCGACGGTACGTGCGGGACCTGCGCTGGTTGCGGCATCGAGGACCTGCCGCGCGGCTACTCGTGCTGCGACACCGCCGAAGACCTGCGGGCGTACTTCGCCGAGCACGGCACCCCGGCATCGACGGACGACGTGGTGGTGTTCGAGGGCCGCAGGGTCGGCACCGGGTTCGACGGTGAACCGCTGGCCGTCCCCACCGGTGATGCCCGGTGGATGACCTGGGCCGAGTTCACCGCGCAGGTGCCGGCGTGACCCCGGCAGAGGAACTGGCTGCCCTGCCGCTGGTCGAGGCCGACCGGTTGGCCGGTGACCGCATCGAGGCGGCCCGGAGTGACATGTCCACGTGGGCACGGGCCCGCGCGGCACGGATCTGGGTCGAGGTTCAGTCGGGAAGGACCCAGGCCGACGTGGCCCGTGAGCTGGGGATCGCCCCAGACACGGTGACCAAGAGGTTGCGGGCGGCCGGGTATCCGACCCGACGCGGCCAGGCTCAGTAGTAGTGGCCCCGCCCGGGGGTAGCGGGCAGGGCTTCCCAACAAGGATAGGGAGCCAAGATCATGACCTCCAAGACCGTTAAGGCCACTCAGTACGACTCCTGCTTCGGGCTCGGAACGCTCCGTGCCTACACCACGGAAGAGCGGGTGGCGTTCGAGCGGAACCCCGTGCGTCAGCCCTGCGCGCTGTCCGACTGCCCGGACCGCGCCACCGAGTTGGTGTGGGTGGAGTGCGTGGGATGGGGTCCGCAGTCCCACCCGCTGTGCGGCTACCACGCGCGATGGGAACGCGGGCAGGTCCGCGTCTCGGTCGTTCGTAAGGCGGCCAAGCGGGTGTTCAAGCGTGACATCCTCGCCCGTCACGCCCGCCGGGGCTGACAGCACGGCTGCCCGTTCCGAACCGGCGGACATCCCGGGGATCAAGCCTCGCGGCGGGCACTACACGGGGACCCACATCACGCGAAGGGGACAGACGTGATCCTGAAGTTACTGAAGACCTCGAAGTCCTTCGCCCCGGCACGGCCCACGGAACAGTACCCGGGGTTCAAGGCGTACACCCGGCAGCAGATGGACCTGTTCCACCTCCACGCGCAGGTACACACGGTCCCGTCGGACACGCCCTGCGCCGAGCAGGGATGCGACCAGGCTGCGACGGCAGTCGACTGGGTGGAGACCTACTCCTGGGGAGTCCAGCCGTTGCCGCTGTGCGCGACGCACCGTGGCGACCGGCCGGAGGTGGCCCGGTGAAGATCGTCAACCTGACACCGCACCCGTTCACCCTGATCTTCCGGCTCCAAACCGGTGACGAGCCGATGTTCACCGTGCCACCGGAGCCGGTCTCGGCTCGCTGCGCGGAGAAGCAGACCCAACTCGGGGAGGTGGCGATGGACGGCATCGTCGTACCCGTCTACGCCACCGAGTACGGGGAGGTGTCCGGGCTACCTGACCCACGGGACGGGGTCATCTACCTGGTGTCGCAGATGGTGGTCGCGGCGCTGCCGGGCCGGCGGGATCTGTACTTCCCGGCGAAGGTGGTCCGGGACGACTCGGGTCGGATCATCGGCGCCGAGGGGATAACTCGGTGACCGCCGAACGCGGCCCGTACAGGACCCTCGAAGATGTGCTGGCCGCCTGCGACTCCGGCACCCGCGATGAGGCGGTCAAGGCCACCATGCAGTACCTCGTCGAGACCACGCAGGCTGAACTGGACGACTACCCGGAGTTGCTGCCGCGCGAGGCGGTGGTTCGGGTGATGGAGCGGCAGGCGGACAAGTTGCGTTGGTACCTCTCCCAACCAAGCAGGCAGCAGCACTGAGCAGGGGCCGGCCCAATCGTGGTGGGCCGGCCCCTACCTTCAAGGATAGGAGCCGAGATCATGGCGAACAGCACGATCACCGAGGCGGCCCACACCATCGCGGGTGTCGTCAACGGGTGGCGGTCGCAGGGCAGCGGGTTCTGCGTGTTCCGGGTCGACGGATCGGGAGGTGAGTGGTACTCGACCGGCGCGGTCCCGACGCTCGCCGAAGATGAGATCGCTGTGGACGTGACGTGGCGGGGGATCACCCCGGCGCGCGCACAACGCCTCCTGGACCAGCACGCTGGCCACCTCGACGCAGCCGACCGGGACAACTCGGACGCCGCTGCGATCACCGGGCGGATGGGTCTGTGATGGATCCGATGGTCACCGGTGCGGTGTTGTTCGCCGCTGGCACCCTCGCCGGGATAGTGCTCGACCGGTTACCGCGCCGCCGGAAGCGGACCCCGGAGATGCCCGGTCCTCGTTGCGGGTGCGGGCACCTGCTCTCGGAGCATGACGCCGAGAGAAAGTCGTGTCTGGCGCAGGTGCAGCGTAGGCACTACCAGAAGAACGGTGACTGGAACGGGCACGAGTGGGTGCAGTGCTCATGCCTGACCTACATCGGCCCGGAACCGATCACGCAGGTGTGGATCCCCCCGGCTGTGACCTGACCCCGGAACAGCACGAAGCGCCCCCACCCGGCCCGGAGGCTGGAGTGGGGGCACTTCGTTGTGAAGCTCGCTTGAAGTTCGCGGCACCAAATGCAAGCTCAGGTGCGGTTACCTTGCATTCGGTCAGGTCGTCTGCCAGTCGTCCGCCAGCAGATCGGTCTGTGACGCGAGCCAGGGGACGAAGTCCCCGTCGACGGTGCGCATCATCAGGTAAGGCCGGAATCGGCACACGGTGCCCTGTGGGATACCGGTCGCGGTCGCGGTGTTGGCGTTGATCGGGATGCCGTCGGGGTAGCCGGCTTGGTAGACGACGTACATCCCGCGCCCGTTCCACCCGTCGCGGGTGATCCGCGAGCCCGCCTTGACGGCTCGTAGTGCGTCGGCGAAGTCCATGTCTCTCCTCAGAGTCTCAGACCGGTACCCACCGGCCATTGCGGATGAACCCGTGGGTGCCGCACCGGTTGCACAGCAGGCTCGGGGACAGGTCGAGTGGGTCCATGGAGTGGACCTGCCAGCGGTGGTCGGCCGGCCACTGGTCGTTGGCTGGGGTGTCGAACCGGATCGGGCCCCCGTCGCACTCGGCACCGGCCGGGGTGCGGTGCCAGAAGATCAGTCCGACCCGTTCGCCGCCGTCGTGGTCGACGAAGAAGGTGACGCGGACGCCGTGGCCGAGGTCGAGCGGTTCGGCGGTCACGGACGGCCCAGAACATAAGTCAACCAGCGGTGCACCACCCGCACATGCCTGGCATCGGCCAACGCATTGTGCACGCCTTCCTCTTGTTCAGGTACCTCGATGTTCCCGCATTCCTCGACCAGTTGCCGCAGGTCGTGTGTCCACATCGGCAACCCGGCCGGTAGGTCGATCATCCGACCCCACAGTTGGCACAGCACCACGTGGTCGTAGGCGCCGTAGTCCGCCCACAGTTCCGGTGAGCCGTCGGCCAGCAGGAAGTCGCAGACCTCGTCAGCAATGTCCGCGCGCAGCTTCACCGCCTGCCCGTGTGGGTGTTTCGGGCTGAACCGCAGCCGTCCATCGGCCATCGGCAGGACCGGCAGTGACGGCACCACGTTGTCCCTCAACCATGGGTGCGCCGCGATCCGGTCCCACGGCGCGTCGGCGGCGACCGCGTAGTACTCCCGGCCGTCCTCGGCGACGATCCCGATCGAGATCAGGTCGATCGTCCGCCCGTCCTCGAGGAACTCGGTGTCGTAGAAGTACTTCAAGGCGTGCCCTTCGGTGGGTCGGCCGGTGGCGTTGTACTCACCACCTGTACGTGACCCATTCCGGCGG
>DATCXL010000481.1:0-3720 GCA_036565825.1 Mycobacteriales bacterium | reverse complement strand
TCCGTATCCCAGACGCCGGGATGCGCGCTCTGGCCGTAGTCCCACTCGGGTCACTGGTCACCATCACCCACTGACAAGGAGAACTTCATGCTCACCCACCCCCGTCGATATGCCGCCATCCTGGTGGCAACCGGCGTTATGGCCGCCGGCGTCGCCGTCATCCTCACCGCGGGAAGCTCGGCGATCGCGGGACCGACCGGTTCGTCGGCATTCGGAGTCTCGGCCACGGGAGCATCGCCGCTCTCACCGCAACCGTCTGTGTCCTCACCGGACGGAGAACCCGTATCGGACAGTGCGCCGATTGCTTCCGCGGACGGGTCCATCTCCGCCACGGCGACGGTGCGTGCGTCGGCGGGAAAGGCCGAGGCCACCGTCCAAGATCTGTCGTTGCTGTTCGGACAGGTGGCCGCCGGACAGCTCACGGCGACCTGCAGGGACGGTGCCGGCACGGTCACCATCGCCGGCGGCCAAGCCGCAGGCACGCCCCTACCCGCGGCCCCTGCGGTCGGGCAGACCATCCCGATTGGCGATGCGGGGAGTGTTGTACTCAACTCTCAGACCACCAACTCCGACGGCAGCACAACCGTTGTGGGGCTTCGTGCCACGATCGCCACGCCCGGGGGCGCAGCGGAGACCGTCACCGTGGCGTCGGTGACCTGCGCACCGACGACCAGCTCGCCACCAACCAGCCCCTCGGCAACGACCACGTCAGCCCCGCCGTCACCGACTCGTTCGGGGCCGACGCATCCAGGACCGAGCCGGACCGCTTCGGGACCCGGTCACTTGCCCGCATCCACGGCCCCGTCGGCCGGCACGCCGGCTCCCAACCAACCGGACCACCCAGCACCGGCGCCGACCCCGGTTGCCACGCACATCGCCGTGACTGGATGACAGGCGCCTACGTCAGAGGAGATATGGGGATGAGTTCTTCTCCGTCGTACTCAGGAAGCGACCTTGTCACGCTCCTCGACGCGTTGCGGCAGTCCTGCCAGGACGTGACCGCACGGTCGATCCAGGCGTCGGCGGAGGCCTGCCAGTGGCGTGCTCGCCTGGCCACCCCCCACCAGTCACGGATCCGCGCCGAACTGACTGCGGCATACCATCTTCGCGCCGTACAGGATGAGGCGTTCTGGCGGCGGTTGCGACATCAGTGGGCTTGCCGCTACGCGACCACGGCTGTTGAGGTCAATCGCGCCGTCCTCACTGGTCCGCCTGATGCACATGCATATGTTGACGTTGACACCACCGGGGGCGCGGCGTGGTCTACGGCAACGACGACGAGTTGTCCGACGCTGCCCGACCCGACCGAGCTGACCACTGGTTCACCGACCGGGGACGTCCGGATTGTGCAAGCCCACCAAGCCGTGACCGAGGCCACGGACGCGGTGGCTCTGGTCAGTGATCTGGAAGCTTCAGCCGACGTCCCGGCCGAGGTTGCTCGAACGGCCGAGCAGCTCACCGACCGCATCCTCACCTACTCGACGGTGGTGCACGCCGCAGTTCGTGCCCTGATCAACCCCCCGAGGCGAGCCGATGGGTGAGCCGACCTCGGCCACAGCGCACAGGCCTCGTGCTCCGCCGCGGTACCGTCCGACCCGGCTTGCCGCGACCCGCCCCGACGCGGGCCGCGGCAAGCTGAGCGCCGGACCTGAAGCTGCACGGTTACCCATCATCTCGACGCTGTGGTGGAGCAATGTGGTGTCCGGTTGCCGGATCGGAGAAGTCTCTTGCTCCTACCCGGAAAAAGATCTTGGTGGGGTACCGGGTGGCGCCGAGTGCGTGGTAGAAGTGCAGGGCGTTGATGTTGTCCTGGTCGGTGGTCCACTCGACGCGGCTGCACCGGTGTTCGCCGGCAATGTTGAACAGGTGTTTCATGAGCAGGCTGCCGACGCCGCGGCGGCGGTGGCTCCGGGAGACGTAGAGTTCCTTGAGGTAGAGCGAACGGGTCATGCCCTCGGCCGGCCACAGGAACGAGTAGGCCGCCAGGCCGACGGCCTGTTCGTTATCCCACGCGAGCAGAGCGTGCGCTGCGGCAGGGGAGCCGAAGAGGGCGTCGGTGATCTGTGCGGCACGCTGGTTGACAGGTTCGATGTCCGTGTCCGTGGCACCGTAGAAGCGGTCCATTTCCTCGGTGAGTGTGATGATCGCGTCGAGGTGTTCCGGTTCGGCGGTCGTGACGAGGACCACGGTGTCACCCTTCCTGAGGTCGAGTGGTCGGGACGAGCAGGTCTCCGAGCTCGCGGACTGCTGGCAGTGCACGTTCCGCGGAGGGCAGGGAGTGAACGAGGTCACGGGCGCGCAGGGTGATGATTCCCCGTCTCTGCTCGTCGGTCAGATTCGCCAGGGTGTGGGTGGCATGGGACATCGCTGTCTTTGTGTCGCCGTCGTGGGCCAGGCAGGTTGCGCGGTCGAGGCGGACGAGCGTCCGGTCGAGGTAGTCGCTCGCCGGATACAGGTCCAGGGCACGTTCCTGCGCGGCAAGAGCGGAGGTGGTGTCGTGCAGTCTGGTCAGTGCGTTCTCCTCGTGGAACCGAAACTGCGCCTCGTCGTAGCCGCACGCTGACGCCACAACCGAGTGTGGATCGAGTCGTGACAGGCCTGTTTCCGCATGGTGCAGTGCCATCCGTGTGTCCTCGTCACGGCCGAGTGCGGCGTGTGCGCGGGCTTCCAGCGCTGCGGCGAGTACGACACCGACACAGGTGTTGTGGCTTGCCAGGTCCTGGGCGTGCCGGGCCACGCGCACGGCCTCGGTGAACTGGCCTGCGTAGTAGTGGCCGTGCGCCTCGTGGGCGCGAACCCACGACAGGGTCACCGGATCACCGACTTCCACCGCCGCGACGCGCGCGGTACGGGCCCAGCGACGGAACGCCGCGTGTTCGTTCAGTTTGATCAGCGTCAGGCACATCAGGCCGGACATCTGCGCGACCACCCTGGTGAGCCGCCGAACGGCCGACGTTGACCGACAACGGGTCAGCGCGTGGCGCAGGTCGGTCAGGTCGCTGGTCAGGTCAGTCAGCAGCACCGACGGTGGCTGATCCCGACTCGCCCGCCCATGTCGCCGAACCGCCTGCTCCCAGTCATCGAGGCTCGCCTCGGTGCCCACGTAGCAGGTGATCGCGTCGTCGAGATCCCGCCGCAGTGACTCCGCCGCAGCCAACGGGTCGAGGGCCTCAGGGGTTAATCCGGTGCCATGGGGGTTTGGAGGGTATAGGTCGCCCACCCCGACACCGATATTCGATCTCCCGGTGGGTTGTCGGGCGACACCCGTGTTGCGGGTCCGTTGGACCTCCAACAGATGGGCGGCCGCCTCGTGGTGCTGACGGGTCAGGGTCGCGAGTGTTTCGTACCCACGAAGGAGGGCCCCGCGTGCCTCGAGGGTCGCATCGCAGCGCTCCCAAAAACTTCGCGGGACGTTCTGCCGGCCAACCTCCACGTTGGCGATGGTGGAGCGACCGTAACCGGTCAGGGGCGCGAGTGCTGCCTGCGTGTGCCCGGCCGCGCGACGGTATTCGGCCAGTTGGTGTCCCAGCGCTCGACGTGCCTCGGCAGTGACATCCGAATCGACCAACGGAACCTCCAGTCTCCCGAACAGTGCCAGAACGTCAACACCCGGTGCCGTGGACAACAGCAAGCAGAAGAGTAAACGGCCAGTTGACCCATGTCGGAGGCGTTGACACGAGGTCCCGACATGCTGTTGACACGCTTCGGAGTGTGGAAGTC
>DATCXL010000425.1:0-2047 GCA_036565825.1 Mycobacteriales bacterium | reverse complement strand
TGAACGCTCCGCTCACATGGTCGATGCCGACCGCCAGCGCCGGCACGGTGGCGTCAGCGGTCACCGTGAAGCCGGTCAGCTCGACCGGGTCACCGACCTCTGGTGCGCCGGTCACCGATCCGGTGATCGCCGCGGTCAGGTCGAAGGTCAGCGGATCAGCCTGGGCCATCGTCCCGGTGCAGTGGTACGCCAGCGCCGCGTCGGCCAGTGCCGGGGTCGCAGCCAGACCGACGGTGGCCACCGCCGCACCCACGACGATCGCGGTGGTACCAGCGACCGTCACCCGCTTCCTTGCGGTTCCCCCAAGTCGCACGAAGATACCCTCCAAGCAATATCAACTTCGCTTCTGTCTACAGATCCTCATAAAGCCTGACACAGGCCAGCTTTCGGAGTCTCTCACAGGCCGCAGTTGCCGCAAAACAGGTACATGCCAGATTCTATTGCCACACGCCATGACGACAGTGATCACCATGGCAATACGGACGTCTCCCCACTCCCCCGAACGAGCCACCCGGTTCACGCCCTAGACTCGCCTGCGTTGCCGAGGAAGGAGCCGCACCAGTGCACAAGGTCCTCGTCGCGAACCGGGGAGAGATCGCGGTGCGGGTGGTCCGAGCCTGCCGGGACGCCGGACTGGCCAGTGTGGCCGTGTACGCCGATCCGGACCGGGACGCCCTGCACGTACGGATGGCCGACGAGGCCTTCGCGCTGGGTGGTGACACCCCGGCGGAGTCCTACCTACGGGTGGACAAGATCCTCGACGCGGCGCGCGCGTCCGGCGCCGACACGGTGCATCCCGGCTACGGTTTCCTGTCGGAGAACGCCGAGTTCGCCCAGGCGGTGCTCGATGCGGGCCTGACCTGGGTCGGGCCGACCCCCGACGCGATCCGAAAGCTCGGTGACAAGGTCGAGGCCAGACACATCGCCACCGCGGCCGGCGCGCCACTGGTACCCGGCACCGCCGACCCGGTCACCGGGCCGGACGAGGTGGTCGCCTTCGCCCGGGAACACGGCCTGCCGGTCGCCATCAAGGCGGCGTTCGGCGGCGGTGGGCGCGGACTGAAGGTCGCCCGCACCCTCGATGAGATCGAGGAGTTGTACGCCTCGGCGGTCCGTGAGGCGCAGACCGCGTTCGGCCGGGGCGAGTGCTTCGTCGAGCGGTACCTGGACCGGCCGCGGCACGTGGAGGCACAGATACTCGCCGACACCCACGGCAACGTGGTGGTCGTCGGCACCCGGGACTGTTCACTCCAGCGTCGTCACCAGAAACTGGTCGAGGAGGCACCCGCCCCGTTCCTGACCGACGAGCAGCGCCAGACCATCCACCGCGCGGCCCGGTCGATCTGCCGGCGGGCCGGCTACCACGGCGCCGGCACGGTGGAGTTTCTGGTCGGCACCGACGGGGTGATCAGCTTCCTGGAGGTCAACACCCGGTTGCAGGTCGAACACCCGGTCACCGAGGAGACCAGCGGGATCGACCTGGTGCGCGAGCAGTTCCGGATCGCCGCCGGGGAACCGCTGCGGTTCACCGAGGACCCGGCGCCACGCGGCCACTCGTTCGAGTTCCGGATCAACGGCGAGGATCCGGGCCGTAACTTCCTGCCCGCCCCCGGCACGGTCACCCGCTACGTCGCACCGGCCGGGCCGGGTGTGCGGGTGGACTCGGGTATCGAGTCCGGTTCTGTCATCGGCGGCGCGTTCGACTCGCTGCTGGCCAAGCTGATCGTCACCGGCGAGACGCGTACCCAGGCGCTGGAGCGGGCCCGCCGTGCTCTGGACGAACTGGTTGTGGAGGGCATGGCGACCGCGCTGCCGTTCCACCGCGCGGTGGTGCGTGACCCGGCGTTCACCGCCGAACCGTTCGGCGTGCACACCCGGTGGATCGAGACCGAGTTCGACAACCAGATCCCGGCCTTCTCCGGCGGTACCGACGCGGACACCGAGGCCGAACCGCGTCAGACCGTGGTGGTCGAGGTCGGTGGCCGCCGACTGGAGGTGTCGCTGCCCGGCTCGTTCGTCGCGCCCGCACCGGCCCGTTCCGCGGCCC
>DATCXL010000417.1:0-3394 GCA_036565825.1 Mycobacteriales bacterium | reverse complement strand
TACAAGACCGAGGGCGTCATCCCCTCGCGGGAGTTGTCGATCAAGCATGACGTCGACCCGCACGAGGTCGTGACGGTTGGTGACCAGATCGAGGCCCTTGTCCTGCAGAAGGAGGACAAGGAGGGCCGGCTGATCCTGTCCAAGAAGCGCGCCCAGTACGAGCGCGCCTGGGGCACGATCGAGAAGATCAAGGAAGAGGACGGTGTGGTCACCGGCACCGTCATCGAGGTCGTCAAGGGCGGCCTGATCCTCGACATCGGTCTGCGTGGCTTCCTGCCCGCCTCCCTGGTCGAGATGCGCCGGGTGCGCGACCTGCAGCCGTACGTGGGTCGTGAGCTGGAAGCCAAGATCATCGAGCTGGACAAGAACCGCAACAACGTCGTCCTGAGCCGTCGCGCCTGGCTGGAGCAGACCCAGTCCGAGGTCCGCACCGAGTTCCTCAACAAGCTGCAGAAGGGTCAGGTTCGCACCGGCGTCGTCTCCTCGATCGTCAACTTCGGCGCGTTCGTCGACCTTGGCGGCGTGGACGGCCTGGTGCACGTCTCGGAGCTGTCCTGGAAGCACATCGACCACCCCAGTGAGGTCGTCGAGGTGGGCCAGGAGGTCACCGTCGAGGTGCTCGACGTGGATCTGGAGCGGGAGCGGGTCTCACTGTCGCTCAAGGCCACCCAGGAGGACCCGTGGCGGCAGTTCGCCCGGACCCACCAGATCGGGCAGGTCGTGCCGGGCAAGGTCACCAAGCTGGTGCCGTTCGGTGCGTTCGTCCGGGTCGATGAGGGTATCGAGGGCTTGGTGCACATCTCCGAGCTGGCCGAGCGGCACGTCGAGATCCCCGAGCAGGTCGTCCAGGTGGGCGACGAGATCATGGTCAAGGTCATCGACATCGACCTGGACCGGCGTCGGATCAGCCTGTCCCTCAAGCAGGCCAACGAGGCCACCGTGGGGGAGCCCGGGGCCTTCGACCCGGCCGCCTACGGTATGGAGGCCCAGTACGACGAGCAGGGCAACTACATCTACCCCGAGGGGTTCGACCCCGAGTCGGGAGAGTGGCTGCCGGGCTTCGAGAAGCAGCGCGAGGAGTGGGAGCGGCAGTACGCCGAGGCCCAGTCCCGTTACGAGGCGCACATGCGGCAGATCGTCGAGGCCCAGCGGGCCGAGGCCGAGGCCGCCGGTGCCGGCTCCTACAGCTCGGAGCAGCCCAGCGAGGGCGGTGGCACCCTGGCGTCGGACGAGGCGCTGGCCGCGCTGCGGGAGAAGCTCGCCGGAGGTAAGGGCTAGCCAACCCGCCAGAACCCGGGCTACCCCAGGGCGACGTTCCCTCACCGGAACGTCGCCCTGGGCGCCTGTGGGCCTGTGGGTGCGGTACCTCCATCCCTGGGCACCCGATGCCGGCGCCCCGGAGTTGGGCTCAGGTATTCCCGCATATCGCTCCTTCGATGGGGTGAACCAGCGGCCCGATACGCGCGGACTCCGGCGTTTCAACCATCTGACCGGTTACCCACCCACCTACCGTGTCGGCGTGACACGGGGACACACGTCGACCACGGGTCTTGCAGCCGGGCTTGTCGTGGGCATGGCGTTGATCGGCTGTGGGGCGCAGGGTCACGACCAGCTCGCCGGGCGCGCCGCACCAAAACCGGGAGCGAGTATGACAGCCGGCGCGTCACCCGGCGTATCGCCCGGTGCGACTCCGGCGTCGCCCGTGCCGTCGGCCACGCAGAAACTGCCGGCCGTATGTGCGAGTGTGCTCAGCACCACCGAACTGGACAGGATCCTCGGGCACCGGCTGACCGGCACGACCCGGCCCATCAGAGGTGTCGCCGAGCCGGGCATCGGCCGTACCGGTCGGTTGACCTGCCAGTACGGCATCGAGACGAAGTCGCACCCGACGCGTCCCGGAGCACCGTCGGGGGGTCCGTCGGCCACCGGCTCGACGGCACCAGACACCGACCAGAGCACGGGCGGCGTGGTACCGGTCGAGTTGTCGTTGTCCACCTATCGCGACCGCGACGCCGCGTCGCAGCGCGTCGACTTCACCATTCACGAGGCGCAGGCCACCGGGGCCAGCGCGACCGATGCCACCGTTGCGGGTGTCTCGGCCATCCTGCTGACCGGCCGGAGCCAGTCCACCCTGGTGCTGTCCTACGACAGGATGACCCTCGCCCTGAGCCTTGCGGGCAGAGTGGTGCCGCGCGGCCGGATCGCGCCGGTGGCCACCGAGGTCGGCGGCGTGGTGATGCGCCACCTTGGCCTCGGTGTTTCACAGTCCGACTGACCGGAGGGCGCGACGTGGACATCGTCGGTGCGTCCTGGGAGGACGGATGTCCGGTGTGTCCGGACACAGTGCTGTGATGTCCCGCGGTGAGGCGGGACATCACAGCAGAGGTTCCACTGTCTATGTGTGTGACTGTGTATTCACCGGAAAGGCCACCTACATCGAGGCGACCAGCACGAATGCCAGGCGAGGACGCTGACCGCTTCGGGTCAGGGACGCGACCGTGTGACGACTGGGATCCCGGAACAGCGAGCGGAAACCCGGACGTGTCGCCATCAGTTGAGTGCGGACCTGCTCGTTCACGCGGCAGTGCACCAGGCCCGGCGACCCGAAGCGGTGTCGCCCGCCGGAGGGTTGTCGGTAGTGTCTGCCCATAGATACTGCGCCTTTACAGAAGATGGAAACGTGCGGCACAGGGTAGGTCGCCGTGGTGGTGATCCTGGTGTAGGCGCGCGGCGTGTCGCGTCGGGTTGACCCGACCGGGGGACTCCCGTACCGATCCCACCGGTGACCCACGGTGCGTACTGTGGATCGCGTGTTGAAGATCGGTCTCACCGGAGGAATCGGGTCGGGTAAGAGCGCCGTCGCCAGGCTGCTGGCCGCACATGGCGCGGTGGTGGTTGACGCGGACGCGCTGGCCCGTGAGGTGGTCGAGCCGGACACCCCGGGGTTGCGCCGGATCGTCGAGGAGTTCGGTACGGACGTGCTCACCGCCGACGGCAGGCTGGACAGGGGTCGGCTTGCGGGGCTGGTGTTCACCGACGGCGCCGCGCGGGAACGGCTGAACGCGATCGTGCACCCACTCGTTGGCCGGCGGGCCGAACAGATCCTGTCCGGACTGTCTGACGACGCGGTCGCGGTGCACGACGTGCCACTGCTGGCCGAGAACAGCCTGTCGCCCAACTACGACCTGGTGGTGGTGGTGGAGGCGTCGGAGCAGACCCGGATCTCCCGACTCGTTGCTGACCGCGGCATGACGGAGGAAGCGGCGGGTGCCCGGATCGCGGCGCAGGCCACCGACGAACAGCGGCGGGCGGTGGCCGACGTGGTGATCGTGAACGACGGATCCCGCGCCGAACTGGCGGCGGCGGTGGACCAGGTCTGGCGGACGCACATCGC
>DATCXL010000398.1:0-2712 GCA_036565825.1 Mycobacteriales bacterium | reverse complement strand
GCGTGCAGTACCAGGTCGATGGCCGGTGCGCCGTAGTAGAGGCCGGTGTGTGCGCCGACGTCGATCGGTCCGGCCGCCGCCTGCGCGATGTGAAGGTGGGCGCTCTGCCAGTCTCCGGAGCCGGTCAGGGCGTTCTCGATGGACAGGAGTGCGATGCCTGCCGGCCCGGCGGCCAGGGACTGGGAGGCTACCTCGTCGGCAGTGAGTGCCGCCGGCGCGGTGGTCACACTGCACCCGCTCCGGCCAGGCGGCGCATCGCCGCCGCGCGGGCGAGTCGGCCGGTCACCTTCTCGAAGTCAGGGTCGACACCCACGGCCCGAACGTGGTGTTCATGGAGCAAGGTGCGCAGTACGGTGCCCGGGTCTCGCTGTGGGACGAGGGCACGGTGGTAGTCGCCCAGCACGGTGTTTCGGGCACACCATGCGGTCGCCACCGCCTCGCCGCCGGGCAGTGCACGAAGGGCCTGGAAGTCGTCGTTGGGGTCGGCCAGGTGGCGTGCGTGGTCGCGCAATGTCCGGTCCAACAACCCGGTCTCCTGGTCCAGGCACCGAAGCAGCGCTCGGCATCCTGACTCCGGGTCAGGGGCGAAGGCTGCAGCTAGTTCGGTCATTGACGCCGCGGCCAGGGCTTGGGTGGGAATCCCGGCAAGGTCGGCCATCGCGATCTGCGCCACGGCGGTCAGGGTGTCGGCGGCGAACACCCGTTCGGCCACCAGCAGCACGGGACCTTCGCCGTAGCGAGCGGGATGTTGGTAATAAGGGGCCAGGGTCACTTCTGCGGGCAGGCCACCCGCTTGTAGGCCGGCGGCGAAGGTGGCGATGCGAGCGGCGACTGGCCCGTACAGGTCAGGGGCGGCAAGGCGTAAGAACAGAGCGAGGTGCTGTTCGGCTTCGGGCCGGATCATGTTGCGGTGTCGGCCGATCCACCAACGCAGCACACCGAGTTCGGCGAGTTCGTTGGCGAGGGCAGGGAGGTGCGTGGTGACGATCTCGTCGAACCGTGCGGGGTTACCCACAAGTTGGGCATGCACCACGGCGGAGTCGCCTGGCCGAAGCACGGCACCCGGCGCTGTGGTCGCGGGGAGCCGACGGGGGGCCGGTGCAGTCGCCACCATTGGGATGAGCAGCTCCGCCGGCCGCCCAATCCAACCCTGACCGTTCGGTGGGCCGTCTTCCTGCAGTTCGAGCCGCCCGGCGCGCTCCAGCCGGATCCGCAGGAGGGTGCGGTCCAGCGGCTGATCCAGATCGAGCGGAAGGCGCAGTTCTCCGTGGCACGCGACAACTCGCGCCGGCACGCGCCACTGCTTCTGCCACGCGTGCAGTGCCGCGTCCCAGCGTTCGCCGCTCAGGGGCCCCGTCAGGTCGGTGGCGGTGAGCATCCACCGGGCCGCGGCCAGCACGGTGCGCCGGTAACGGATGCGTGGCACGTACGGCAGGGTGCGGGCGGCGCCAAGATCGAAGGGCCCGAACACCGCACTGCGCGCGTCGGCGACCTCGGCAAGGAAACGGGCCAGCGGCGGACTCTGGACCGAGGTGTCAAGCGCGTGCGGTATCCGAGGCACCACCCGCCGCCCGGTCGAACGCTCAACCAGGTACATCTGGTCGGCATCGGCGGTGACGGCGAGATCATCCAGCCCGATCACCTCGCCGTCAGGATGCTCAGACAGCGAGAGAACATCCGGGAGGAGCCGCGCAACGCGCACCACATTGCCGTCATGTGGGCGCCGAGGTGGAAAGGACAATTGCACCGCGACGACGGGCCCTGCCCCTCCGGGGCTCTGGTCGGCTGCGGTGTAGGACGCTGCCAACCGTGCACGATCAGCATCGTCGAGAAGGTGCGCGAACCGTCCGGCCATACTCGTGTGGGCTCGAGGTGCGGCGGTTACCCGCAACTGGAAGTCGCCTCGGTCGACCGCTTCGGCCGAGGACGCATGTAGTGCGACGCCGAGTTCGACGCGTTGCGGCATCACGATGTCGGCGTGGTTACCCACCGTCAACGCCTGGATGTCCGCCTCGGTCAGTTCGATCTCCTCAGCCCCGTCCAGGGCGGCCTTCTGGATCAGCGCCAACAGGGCGGCATCGCGCTGCGTCAGCATCCGCCAGACAGGCCGGGCGCGCGGCGCGCCGAGGTAGCCGCCCGGGTATCCGAGTCCGGAATCAGCCACCAGTTCCCGCACCGGTACCAGGGCGCCAGGGCCGTACCGCGCACGGAACCGGGCGTGGTAATCGAGCCAGATCCCAGACCCGAAGGGCTGGGTGGTCAGCCGCAGCAGGACTGAGGCAGCAATCGCCGCCTCGTCGAGCACGCGTTCGGGAACAGCGATCCGACCGTCAAGCCGCACGTCGGTGGCCAGTACGTACCCGGAGTTCGGGACGAGTGCGGTCATCCGCTCGGCGACCGAAGCCTGCATCGCCGCACCGCCCTGTGAATCACCGCCAGTGTTGTGACGGGTTAACTGCGCACTGATCTCGCCGAGCTGACATAGCAGCATCGCGATGTCGGACAAACGCTCTCCGCCGGCCGCGCGTACCGCCGCGATCAGGTGGGTCAACCCATCGGTGGCTGTCATGGGCGGACGCAGGCTGGTGATCAGCATGCCCTGGTCGACCAGTACGTCCAACATGGCACGAATCGTCTCCCGTGGGGTGGCGGGGAATTCGGCATTCAGTTGTGCGGCCAACGCACCGAACTCGATCGGCGAGGCGGCTGCGG
>DATCXL010000397.1:0-2351 GCA_036565825.1 Mycobacteriales bacterium | reverse complement strand
CCCGCCAGTCCCTGTCGGCGGGAACGTCGAGTGCGCCCCTGCTGACCGGGAAGTACCCGGTCTGGGTGTGCCAGGTGGCCTGGCTGTCCTCGCGCACCAGGTACTTCACGAACTCCCAGGCGGCGCGCTGCTCGGCCGGGGAGTGACCAGGCCCGTCGATCCACAGCGATGCGCCACCGATGATCGGGCCACCACTGTCGTCGGCGTTGACCTTCGGGTAGAAGCCGGTGCCCAACGTGAACTTTCCCTGCGCGGCGTCCTGGTAGCCACGCAGCGCGCCAGTCGACTCGATGTTCATCGCCACCTTGCCGGACTTGAAGGCAGTCTGGGCGTCTGTGGTGTTTCGCCCGGTATTGTCTGCGAGGCCGTCTTTGACCATCTTCGCCCACCAGTCGAGGAGGGTGACCTCGGTGTCCTGGTTGAACGTCATCGCGGTGGCGGCCCGGTCACGTCCGTTGCCGTTGTCGCAGTACTGCTGGTTGGCCACCGCCGCCCACTGCTCGACGAACCAGCCGTAGATCGCCGCGCCGAAACCGATCTGCGAGCCGTCGCTGCTGGTCAACTTCTCCGCGTCGGCGCGGATCTCCGCGAGGGTGGTCGGCGGCCGGCTCGGATCGAGGCCCGCCCGGATGAAGGCGTCCTTGTTGTAGTACAGGATGGGCATCGAGGTGTTGAACGGCATCGAGTAGAGCCGGTCGCCGATCGAGTAGTAGCCCCTGATGTTCGGCTGTAGGTCGGAGACGTCGAGCCTGTCCCTGTCGATGAACGACTGCATGGGGATGGCCTGCCGCGTGTCGATCATGAAGCGGGTGCCGATGTCGTAGACCTGGATCAACGCCGGTGTCTGCCTGGACTGGATGGCCGCCTTGTACTTGGTGATGGCGTCGTCGTACTTGCCCTGGTAGACCGCATTCACCTTGATGCTGCCCTGGTGCTCCTGGTTGAACGCCGCCACCAGACCGTTCAGGGCGTCCCCGTTGCTGCCGTCCATGGAGTGCCAGAACGAGACCTGCACCACGCCGCTGGCGCTGCTCAGCGCGTCCGCGCCCGGAGCGGTGAGGCTGGCGTCTTCGGTGGTCTTCGGAGTTGAGCCGCACGCGGCGACGAGCAGGCCGGCGGTGGCCACCATGGCCAGAAGTCGGTGATGGGACGGAGGTGTGCGCATCGGTGCTCCCTGCGACGAGGAACTGACTACCGGATCGCACCGGTGGTCAACCCGCGGACGAGGAACCGCTGCCCGAAGGCGACGAGCAGCAGGGTGGGAACCAACGCGAGGGTGACTCCGGCGAGGACCCGGCCGGGCTCGTTCGCGTCGACGGACTGCAACTGTGAGATTCCGATCTGGATGGTCTGCATGCGCGGTGTGTTGGTCACCAGCAGCGGCCAGAAGTACTGGTTCCACGCCGACAGGAACGCGAAGATGCCCAGACTCGCCAGCGCCGGCCTGGTCAGTGGAAGCAGGATTCTGACCAGGAAATACAGGTGACCCGCTCCGTCAACGGTGGCCGCGTCGCGCAGTTCGGCGGGGAAGACCAGAAAGGACTGCCGGAGCAGGAACGTACCGAAACCGTTGGCCAGGAACGGCAGGGACAGCGCCCAGTAGGTGTTGACCAGTCCGTGGTCGGCCATGAACAGGTAGTTGGGGATGATGATCGCTTCCCACGGCACCATCATGGTGGACAGGAACAGCGCGAACAGCAGTCGGCGGCCGGGCATCCGACAGAACACGAAGGCGTACGCCGACAGTGCCGCGGTGACCAGGTGTCCCAGGGTGACGGCGGTCGCCACGATCACGCTGTTGAGGTACTGGCGAGAGATCGGCAGGGAGTGCAGCACTCCGGAGTAGTTGCGTGGATACAGCCGAGACGGGGCCAGGGACGGGGGGTAACTGTTGATGTCTCCGGGCGTCATGAGGCTGCCGGCCAGCGTGTAGTACAGCGGAAAGAGCAGGATCACGGCCAGTGCGCTGAGCACCGCGTAGGTGAACACGGCACCACCCGGTGACCGGTGCGAGACACCACGGGCCCGCGGGCTCACAGCCGTGCTCCCCGATCCGTACGGGAGGGTCGTAACCGTCCGGTGGCCTGCGTTGTCCGGGCCGGACCGAGCCGGACCGCCCGCGTCCGCATCTCCGCGGAACCGCGCGTCAACGGTAGAACACCTTCCGCTCGAGCACCCCGAACTGCAGCGCGGTGACGGTGAGCACGATTGCCAGCAGCACCAGTGCCTGCGCCGAGGCCAGCCCGAAGTCGTTGTTGTTGTTGGCGAACGCGCGGTCGTAGATCGAGTAGACCAGCGTGGTGGTGGACCCGGCCGGCCCGCCGCGGGTCAGGATGTAGATCTGCCCGAAG
>DATCXL010000383.1:0-2625 GCA_036565825.1 Mycobacteriales bacterium | reverse complement strand
TGGCGGTCGGGACGCGACGCCGACGAGGGTGGAGCCGATCAGCGCGCCGATCAGGGCGAGGATGCCGATGATGGCCAGCAGTCCGGCGGCGGTCACCGGGGGCATCCGGGCGGGTCGTTGTCCACCCAGTGACCGGAGGCCACGTGGGGGGGCAGCGGTCGGCCGGCCTGCCGGTCGGCTTCGGCCAGCAGGGTGGCGTATGTGCCGTCCGGCGGCTGCCAGGGTGGGGCGGTCGCCTCGGCGATGGCCGGCAGTTCGGTGACCGTGCCGTTCCGCACGGCGTCCTCGTAGGTGGGTTCCAGGCCCATGATCGTCCCTCCGTGACCGCGTCGGTGCGGTGCGTGATGGAGGGACGGTAGGTAGGCGTTCCGGGGCCATCCTCCACACCAGTGGAATCGGCCCATATTCACTCGAACGGGTGAAGATCAGGTCAGGCCCATGCGGTAGACGAGACCGGACAGACCCCGACCCACAGCAGCACGCCGCGCCCGATCCCGCACGTCCAGCACAGCCGACCGGGCCATCGGGTGGCTCCGCACGTACACCGGGGCGAGTTCTTCGGCGGCCAGGAAGGCCTCCAGCGCGTCGGAGTCCCGACGGTCCTGGGCGAACGCCCGACCCAGGTCGGTGTGGAACATCGCCCGACGCCACGCGGTCGGCATCGTCGACACCCTGGCCACCGCCTCGTCGCTGACCGCGCGGCCACCCTGGCCCATCTCCACGGCGATGGTCACCCGCCATATCGCCAAGTTCGTCGGGCCGAAGAACAACCCGAGGTCCTCGGTGCTGTCACCGAGTCGCTCGGCCAGCTCGGCGGCCTCGGCCAGGTGCGCGTCGACGCTGTCGGCTGTGCCGAAGATGGCGTTGCAGTAGGCCGCGCGCAGGTGCAGGTGCCCGTACACCCGTAGGGTCAGTTCGTTCTCGCCGGCGTGGGGTTGCAGCAGGTCGATGGCCCGTTCGGCTGTGGCCAGGGATCGGCGGTGGGATTCCAGAGCGTAGCCGACGTAGACGGCGGCCAGGCCGCACAGCGCCGGGTCATCGAGCAGCGCGGTGGCCTGCCTGGCACGCTCGGCGGCGATCCACGCCAAGTCGAGGTAGCCCTGCTCTTTCGCCGTCGCGGTGGCCGTGCAGCAGGCCAGGGCGAGCGCGTGGAGTGCGGAACGCTGTTCGTCCTCGGTGCCGGTGGCGGTGTAGGCGTGCAGGCCGGTGATGATGTTGGCGAGCGACTGTGACGCGGCAGTGTAGTCGGCGTCCATGCACAGCGCGGCCCTGGACCGTTCCGCCCGTCCGATCAGCTCGGCGAGGGGCCGGCCGGGTTCGGCGTCGGCGTATCCGATCTCGGTGCCGACCAGGGCGTCGCGGATCGCGTCGACGTGCGCCTGGGCGTCGGCGCGGGCCGGGTCGGTGGCCTCGAAAGGCTGGCCGAGGAGTTCGGACGGTGACACGCGCAGGGCGTAGGCGAGGCCCTCTATGTGGGTGCGTCGCTCCAACGTTCTGTCCCCACGTTCGATGTAGGAGAGCATCGAGCGGGACATGCCGGCCAGTCCGGCGGCTGTCTCCAGTGAGAGCCGTCGGCGTCGGCGGAATTCGCGGATGCGTTCGCCGAGCGCGTTTGGGTGCGCAACGTCCATGGGACAACCTCCGCCGCAGGAGTGACCCGCCGCGTGCCGGCCCGTTGGTGGCCACCGCTGGGCCGGCGTCCCTGCGACGGGATGTGACGGCGAGGGTACGCCCGGTCGCGGCCTGTTGACGATTCCCCCTTGACTTTACAGCGTCGCGCTGTAAAGTAGGTGACACAAGAGAGCAGGGAGGGGAGATGACCACCACCACCGCAGCCACGCAGGCCAACCGGACCGCCGGCACGATCCGCCGCTGGTGCCGCACCGGCGTCATCACCGCCACCAAGACCGCCGGCCGGTGGGTCATCGACGCCGCATCCCTGCTCCGCCACATCCACCCCACCAAGAAGGAGACGAAGGTGTCCCTGCCGATCGTCCTGAACACGCACGCCGGCGTCCCGGTCGCCGGCGGACCTGCCGACCAGATCCTCGCCGCGATCCGCGACGACACCCCGCTGACCATCGGCGGCCGGGAGTGCACCGGCGACGTGGTTTGGCTGCGCGGCCGGCAGACCTGGGTCGACGATGCGATCACCCTCGAGTACATCGCGCGCACCATTGAGCACCCGCAGGCCGGCACCATCCACTACGCCTGGATCGACCTGGACAGGCTCGACCAGGCCCCCGGCCTGGCCGCGAAGGTCGCCGAGGCCGACCGGGAGTACGACAGGGTGATGGCCCGGGCTGCGGCGTCCACCCCGTCGTGTGACTACTGCGGCGACTGCCCGGAGTGCATCTGATGGCCACCGTGAAGCTGCTGCTGCGTACCCGGGCCGTCGACGAGCACGGGCAGACCATCTGCCCGACGCCCGACGAGGTCGACCTGGACCGGTTGTCCCCCCGTGCCCGGGCGTTGGCCGAGGCCGTGGCCGCATCGCCCGGCCAGACGGCGGGCGAGGTGTGGGTCGAGTCGGATCTGCCGATCCGGGAGGTCATCCCGGACTGGCAGACCTGGTACGGCGAGCAGGGCGCTGACCGGCGGCTGCGCCAGCCCTGGTCCGGGTGG
>DATCXL010000377.1:0-4349 GCA_036565825.1 Mycobacteriales bacterium | reverse complement strand
GGCCGCGGGTCGGTCGATCGGGGGAGCTCCGGCGGTGTCGCGGTGGTTGGGTCCTGCTGCACGGTCTTCCTTCTGCCGCGCGGGTCGGCGGTCCGGTGCGCACTGTCCAGCACAGCCGGTACGGTTGGCGGCCGACAGTGCCGCTGGTCGGACAGGGGGGACGTAGGTCCCGGGTAAGGCTGGACCAGTTTGGCCGGTTGACTGGGCGCGATCGGGTTGGCCCAGGCAGGATCGGGGCGATCGGGGCGACTGAAACAACAGGTGCCGGTGTGGCCCGGTTGCGGTGCCGAGATGGCCGTGCCGGTGCGGATGGCCCGTCGTAAAGGGACCTGCGGCCCTGCCCGTGGACCGTCGGCCGGGCCAGGATGTGGGACAGGAGCATCACGCAGGCAGGAGACCCGATGACCGTGCAGGGTTCGGGACGGTCGGCGTTGCCGAGTGAGGAGAGCGTCGCGCTGCTCGCCTCGGCCCGCCGGGGGAGACTCATCACCACACTTGGCGCACTGCCCGCCGCCGAGCCGGTGCCGTTTGTCGCCGACGGCCGGCAGGTGGTGGTCCGGGTGGCCGAACCAGATCCGATCCACACCGGCGACATAGTGTCCCTACAGGTCGACGACGTCGACGAACGGACCGGAGCCGGTTGGAGCGTGCTGGTGACCGGCAGCGCCCGCCGGATCGGATCCGATGACAGGCTGGTGGAGAGGCTGTGTGCGCGGGCCACCGAGGACTGGCTCAACGGCGTCGGGGAGTTGGTCCTGCTGGCTGAACCGTTGATCCGGGGAATCCTCATCAGCCGCACCCCGCCGGTACCACGCGGTGGTCCACCGGTCGGCGGCAAACCCCCCGAAGCCATGCGGGTGGCTGTCTCGTTGGCGGCGCGGGCTCCTTCGGTACACAACACCCAACCGTGGCGGTGGGAAGCGACCGAGACCGAACTCGACCTGTACGCCGAGCCCGAACGCAGGCTGCCGGTGGTCGATCCGAACGGGCGTGAGTTGCTCATCAGTTGCGGCGCGGCCCTACAGCACGCCCGCACCGCACTGGTCGCCGCAGGTTGGGGGGTACAGACGTCCCATTTTCCCGATCCTGACGACCCCGATCACCTGGCCCGGCTGCGGCTGCTCGGTCGGGTGTTGCCGGAGGACCGAGACCTGCGGCTGGCCAACGCGGCCACCAGGCGACGTACCGACCGTAGGCCGTTCCGGGCCCAGCCGGTGTCCGAGGATCGGCTGGCCGAGTTGACCGCGGCGGCGGGTTTCGAGGACGCGATGCTGTACGTGGTGCAGGACAGAGAGGGGTGGTTGCGGGTCTCGGCGTTGGTCGACCATGCGGCCCGGGTGCAGGGGGCTGACGCCGCGTACCGCACCGAACTGGCGCGCTGGGTCGGCCCGGGCGCACCCGAGGGACTGGGCGTGCCGCTTGAGTCGGTCACCGCGGCGTCCGGCCCGCGTACACCAGCCATCCGGGACTTCGCCATCACCGCCGCAGGCAGGCTGCACAGCGGCGAGACGGCGGAACACCCGACCCTGGCGGTGCTGTGCACACGGGGCGACGACCGACGGGACTGGTTGCGGGCCGGCGAGGCGACCGCCCGGGTACTGCTGGTCGCCGAGGTGGAGGGATTGGCGGTCTCCCCACTCACCGCCCCGCTTGAGGTGCCTTCGACCAGGGCGTTGTTGGCCGAAATGCTACGTGAGCGGCTTCCCGACGCGGGCCAGCCGCAGTTGTTGCTCCGGATCGGTCTGCCAGCGGCAGGGGAGCGGCCGCCCCTCACCCCACGAATCAGCGGGTGATTCGGTACGACTTCGGGCGCGATCGGCAATCCGGGACCAAAGTCCTCACCCTCCCGGGTCGGTGGCCCTCGCGGGTCGGCGGGTCCGGGGGAAGACTGTGCGCATGAGCGAGTCCCCGACCGACAGCCCCTCATCCACGCCGATCCGGGTGTTCCTGCTCGACGACCACGAACTGGTACGGCGCGGGCTACGCGACCTGCTGGAATCCGAACCGGACATCGAGGTGGTCGGCGAGGCCGCCTCGGCCGGCGAGGCACTCCGGCGGATCCCCGCCCTACGCCCGAAGGTGGCCATCCTCGACGCCCGGCTTCCCGACGGGTCGGGCATCGACGTGTGTCGGGAGATGCGTTCTCGGGATCCGGACCTGGCCTGCCTGATCCTGACCTCCTACGACGATGACGAGGCGTTGTTCTCCGCGATCATGGCCGGCGCGGCCGGATACATACTCAAGCAGGTGCATGGTGGCGACTTCGTGGAGGCGGTGCGGCACGTGGCGGCCGGCCGGTCGCTGCTCGACCCGCAGGTCACCCAGGCCGTGTTGACCCGGCTTCGGGAGGGGCCGAAGAGGGACGAGCGGGTCGCCTCGCTGTCCAACCAGGAACGTCGGGTCCTGGATCTGGTCGGGGAGGGACTGACCAACAAGCAGATCGGCGAGCGACTGTTTCTGGCCGAGAAGACGGTGAAGAACTACGTCTCCAACCTGCTGATGAAACTGGGCATGGAGCGCCGCACCCAGGCCGCCGTGCTGGCCGCCGAGATCCGCCGCAAGAGCGCCACCACCTGACCGCGGTCCCGACACCGGTGAGGTCGCCCCCGGGCAGTGGGTGGCGCGTCAGGTATCGAGCGGTACCCGCCAGGTCAGCCGGGTGCCCTGACCGGGGGCTGATTCGACGGTGACCTGGCCGCCGAGCATCTGGGCACGCTCGCTGATGTTGGCCAGCCCGCTGCGATGCTGTGGATCCGAGGACATCCCCTTGCCGTCGTCGGACACCACCAGCACCAGTGCCGACCGTTCGGTGTCGACCCGTACCAGTACCTCCACACCGCTGGCTCCCGAGTGCCGCACCACGTTGCTCAGTGCCTCGCGCAGCGTCGCCACCACCTGTGGATACAGTTTCGGTGGCGTGGCCAGATCCAACGGCCCCTCCATCCGCAGGTGTGGTTCGAATCCCAACGCCTCCGACGTCTCCGAGCAGGTCGACAGGACGAGTGCACGCAGACTGGTCGCCTGCTCGGCGGGGGACTGTAGGGAGAAGATGGTCCGTCGGATCTCGCCGATGGTGGCGTCCAGGTCCCCGACGAAGCCGGCGATGCGTTCGGTCACCTCCCGGCGCATGGACATCCGCGCGGCGCCCTGTAGGCCAAGGCCTATCGCGAACAGTCGCTGGATGACCAGGTCGTGCAGGTCCCTCGCGATCCGGTCCCGATCCTCGTAGACGGCCAGCAACTGCCGGTCATCCTGGGCCCGGGAGAACTCCACCGCCAGTGCGGCGTGCCCGGCGAACGTCTCGGCCATCCGCAGTTCCTGCTCGCTGAACTCCTTGGAGTCGGGCAGGTTCGCCACCACCAGCACGCCCAGCACGTGCTCGCCGCTGCTCAGCGGGACGAGCAGCATCGGCCCGGCGTCCGACGCGGAGCTTGGTGAGTCCACCGGACCGGCCCAGCCGGGCCGGTGCACGGCCGTGCCGTCGAGTATCCGAGCCGTTCCCTGCCGGAACACGTCCCCACACACCGACCCACGCACCGGAATGGGACGGCCGGCCAACCCGTCGGTGGTCGCGCTGTCCACCACGTCGAGCACCAACTGGCCGGGCTCGTCGCCGGGCAGCGCGATCGCGGTGAACTCCGCACCGGTGGCCGCTCGGGCCCGCTCGGCCACCAGGCCGAGCACGGTCCGGGAGGACCGTCCAGACAGCAGCGCGGCGGTGATCTCGGTGCTGGCCCGCAGCCACAGTTCCCTGCGGTGTGTCTCCTCGAACAGTCGGGCGTTCTCGATGGCGATACCTGCGGCCGCAGCCAGCGCGGTGACAACGTCGACATCCTCGGCGGTGAAGTCGCCGCCGCCTCTCTTCTCGGTGAGGTAGAGGTTGCCGAACACCGAACCGCGCACCCGCACCGGCACCCCGAGGAAGGATCGCATCGTGGGGTGGTTCGGAGGAAAACCGTAGGACCTGGGATGGGTGGACAGGTCGTGTAGGCGCAGCGGGCGCGGGTCTTCGGCCAACAGGCCGAGGATGCCCCGGCCGGTTGGTAGCGGCCCGATCCGCTGGCGGGTCTCCTCGTCGATGCCGACGTTGACGAACTCCACCAGAGCTCCGCGCTTGCCCAGAACACCGAGCGCGCCGTAGCGAGCCCCGGCCAGATCACATGAGGACTCCACCACGCTGCGCAGTACCTCACGCAGGGTCAGGTTGCTGGCGATGCCGACAACAGCGTCGAGCAGTCGGTGCAACCGACTCTCCGAGTCGATGACCTCGCTGGCCCGGTCCACCAGTTCGCGCAGCAGGGTCTCCAGGCGCAACCGTCCGAGGTCACCCAGAACTCCCTCGCCCGAAA
>DATCXL010000374.1:0-6437 GCA_036565825.1 Mycobacteriales bacterium | reverse complement strand
CTGCCGCGTCATGGCCGAAGTGCTCGACGGCCGCGGGCATGCGGTGCACCCGTACCGGATCAACCGGCACATGGTCCAACAGCGCCTCGCGAGCCTGGCGTTCGTTCCGGCGTGGGTCGTCGGCCAGAACGAACCGCTCGTCGCCCCACCACACGTCCACCCGCCGCCAGTCCACCGCGTCCCGGGCTGGCGCGACACGTAGTTCGCGGAGCACCTGGGTGCCTGTCCGTCCGCCGGTGAGTACCACGGAGGCCGATCCGTACGCGGCCTGCGCATCCACCATCCTGGTCACCAACCTGGCGGCGACCGCCCTGGCCAGCAGTTCCGCGGACGAGTGGACAACCATCTCGGTGGTGCTCATCCGGTTGACTCCGAGGGTGTGCCGGGGGTCGGCTGGCCGACACCCTCGGCCAGCGCCGGGTCCCGCCAGACGTACTGGCGGTGCGGCGAGCGGTTGGGCAGTCCGGTGCGACCAGTGGCCGCACTGAGCGCCTCGGCGTAAGGCTGGTCGACATCCAGTCGCCGCAGTTCTTCGGCGAGCAGGTCGCCGAGGTCGCGGTCAGACATCGGTACCAGGCTGCCCGGAGCACCGCTGCGTTCGATGCCCAGGCCCCGGTGGTCCGACCGGTGGGCGCGCAGGCTGCTGCCGTCCTCGAACCGCACCGTCACCGCGTTGATGGCCGGTGCGGTGCCGTCCTCGAACGGGACGCCGCGGTCCAGTCGGGCACGCAGCCAGCCAGCCAGTAGCAGCGCGCTCGGGTCATCTGGGTGGCCCTGCACATTCGCCGTGTTGACCTGGCTGCGAACCGTGTCGAAGGCCGCGGCCAGGTGCATGCGCCACGGGGTGGTCCTGGTCCAGGACAGGTCGGTGTCGCCCGGTGCGTAGTCGTCGGCCCGCTGGAACAGCGCGGCCACCGGGTCGACCGCCAACAGACAGTCGGTGACCCGTCGGTCCGCGATCACCCCCAGTGGATCGTAGGCGACCACCTCCGGTGGCGGACCGTGCCACCAGGTCACCACCGGTGCGTCCGGAGCGAGCAGCGGCAGCACCACCGACTCGGCGTGCAGCGCCAGCCTGCCGTACATCCGCATGACCACCGCCTCACCCGGCCCGAGTCGACCACCGATGGTGACCTCGGCATCAAGCCTGGGAACCGGTGCGTCGATCTGCCGGCGGATCACCATCAACAACCGCAACGGGTGACGCGCAGCAGCGGTGGCCGCAGCGGCCTCCGCCTCGGCGACACCCCTCTCGTCGACAACCACGACCAGGGTGAGCGCGCTGCCGGAGGTGATGGCACCGCCGGTCCGGCGTTCGGCGGCCAGGGCCTTGACCACCGCGCTCCCGGTGGTGTCCCACAGCGTTGTCATGGGCGCCTCCAACGTCGGCCGTCGCGGGCGAGCATGTCGTCGGCTTCCTTCGGCCCCCACTCACCGGCCCGATACATCGCCGGTGGATGGTTCGCCCAGTATTCCTCCAGCGGGTCGATGACCAGCCAGGACGCCTCCACTCCCTCGTTGCGGGGAAACAGCATCGCGTCACCGAGGAGCACGTCGAGCACCAACCGCTCGTAGGCCTCCGGACTGGACTCGGTGAACGCCTCGCCGTAGAGGAAGTCCATCGACACGTCGCGGACCTCCATGGTGCTGCCCGGCACCTTGGAGCCGAACTTCAGCGTCACACCCTCGTCGGGCTGCACCCGGATAACCAACTGGTTGTGCCCCAGTTCCTCGGTGTCGGTCATCGCGAACGGCAGGTGTGGCGCCTTCCTGAACGTGACCGCGACCTCGGTGACCCGCCTGGGCAGCCGCTTGCCGGTACGAAGGTAGAACGGCACACCGGCCCATCGGCGGGTCTCCACACCCAGTCGGACCGCGGCATAGGTCTCGGTGTTCGAGTCCGGTGGCACGCCGTCCTCGTCCCGGTACGCATTTACCCGCTCACCAGCCAGCCAGCCCTGGTCGTACTGACCCCGGACCGCGTAGTTGGCAGGATCGGAGGGCGGTGACACCGCCCGCAGTACCTTCAACTTCTCGATCCGGATCTCCTCGGCGCTGAAGCCGACAGGTTCCTCCATCGCGGTGAGCGCCAGCAGTTGTAGGAGGTGGTTCTGCATGACGTCGCGGGCCGCGCCGGTCCGGTCGTAGAAGGCGGCCCGGGTGCCGATGCCGACCTCCTCGGCCATGGTTATCTGAACCGAGTCGACGTAGTTGCCGTTCCAGATCGGCTCGAAGATGGTGTTGCCGAACCGCAGCGCCAGGATGTTCTGAACGGTCTCCTTGCCCAGGTAGTGATCGATGCGGAACACGTCCTGCGGGGTGAACACATCGTCCACCAGCGCGTTGAGGGCCCGACTGCTGGCCAGGTCGTGGCCGAACGGTTTCTCCACCACGACCCGGCGCCAACCGCCGGAGCGTTCGTTGTCGGCCAGACCGGTGCGCTGGAGTTGTTTGAGCACGACCGGGAACATCGCCGGCGGGATGGACAGGTAGAACGCGGCGTTGCCCTTGATGCCGTGTGAGTCACGTAGATCGTCGAGGGTCTGGCCGAGGGTGTCGAAGGCGTTGTCGTCGTCGAACGACCCGGGTACGAACTTGATGTTGCCGACCAGCCGTGACCACACCGCGTCGCTCCACGGCGTCCGCGCGTTCTCCCTGGCGGCCTGTCGCACCAGATCCTCGAACTCCCCGTCACCCCAGTCACGCCGGGCGAAGCCGAGTAGTACGAAGTCGGTGGGCAGCAGGCCGCGGTTGGTCAGGTCGTACACGGCTGGTATCAGCTTCTTGCGGGAAAGGTCACCGGTCACCCCGAACACGACGAGGGCACACGGTTCCGGAACGCGAGGGAGCCGTCGGTCCCTGATGTCGCGCAGCGGATTGGTCGACATGCTCAGACCACCGCCTCAAGGAGTTGGCCGAGCCCGGCGGACCGCTCGGTCAGATGCAACCGAACCACTGGCCGGTCCCGACCGGCCAGTGCCTGCAGGTCACCGGCCCACTGTGCCGCCTGTAGTTGACCGAACGTGTAGGGCCGTCCGGGTACCGCCAGATCCTCGGCCACCGCCCCGGTCACCTGGAGGAACGCGCCCGACTGCGGCCCGCCCTTGTGGAACTGTCCGGTGGAGTGCAGGAAGCGGGGCCCCCAGCCGAAGGTGACCGGGTGGGGTGTGGCCCTGGCCAGCGAGGTCCGTAGGTCGGCCGCCGAGGCGTCGGCATGTCGGTCCAGGTAGGCCATCACCGCCAGGTAGCCCCGATCCGGGATGGTCCCGAGCAGTGCGTGCAGCGCGGCGGTGACGGACCGTGCGTCGCCGAGTACCCGACTGTCGCCGAACACCTGGATGGCACCGTCGGTGAACAGCGGTGCCGGCTCGGGTAGCCCCCCGGCGAGTAGTCGCCGGGTGTTGTCCTTGGATTCGGCCACGTTCGGTTGGTCGAAGGGGTTGATCCCGATCACCCTGCCGGCCAGCGCGGTGGCGTATTCCCAGACCAGGAACTGGGCACCCAGCGGGCCACTTATCGTCGCGCCACCACCGTCCACTCCCGGGCCCACGGTCACCAGGAAGACGTCGCTGCCGCTGACCCCCGGTGCGTCGGGGGACTCCACCACGACCGGCAGTAGCCCCCGGCCGTCCTTGCCGGTCGACTCGGCGAGCAGTTGCTCGACCCAGTCGCCCAGGCCGACCAGCCCTGATCCGGTGTCGGCGATGACGATCTTGTCGCGGCCCCGGGCGTAGGCCGCGCCCAGGGCGGCACCCAGGTCAAGGCCGGGGTTGGCGGAGTCGTGTGACAGTGCGGTGGACACCGCCTCGGCGTCGTTGAGCAGCCTGGCCACGTCCACCCCTGCCAGGGCGCTGGGGACCAGGCCGAACGCGGTCAACGCGCTGTAGCGACCGCCGACGTTGGGATCGGCCAGGAAGACCTGCCGGTAGCCCTCCTTTCTGGCGGCCTGCTCCAGCGGTGAGCCAGGATCGGTGACCGCCACGAAGCGTCGCCCGACCTGCTCGGCGTTCATCCCGGCGTCGGCAAACGCCTGCGCGAAGGCACGCCGATGGCTGTCGGTCTCGACCGTGCTGCCGGACTTGGAGGACACCACGACCAGCGTGCGTTCACGTCGTTCGGTGAGCGCAGCCCGGACCTGACCGGGATCGGTGGTGTCGAGCACGGTCAACTCCACCCCGGCGGTACGGCAGATCACCTCTGGTGCCAGCGACGAGCCACCCATGCCGGCCAGCACTATCCGGTCGACACCCTCGGCGGCGAGTTCGGACCGTAGGGTCCGCAGCCGGGGCAGCAGGTCGCGTGAGGTGAGGGGCAGGTCGAACCAGCCGAGCCGGACCGCCGCCTCAGATTCGGCCGCCGGTCCCCACAGGGTGGCGTCCCCGGCGGCGAGCCTGGCGGGCACACGGTCGGCGACCGCACGGTCAACGATCTCGCCGACCGCGTCGGCGAGATCGTTGTAGGCCTCGATGGACAGTCCCGACCGGGCCCGAAAGCCTGGGTCTGCCCCACTCATCGGATCTGCGCCCTGGCCGCGTCGAGTTGCCCGCGGACCGTCTCGAACACTCCGGTCCAGGAGTCCGCGAACTTCTGCACGCCCTCGTCCTCGAGCACCTGCACCACGTCGTCGTAGTCGACTCCCAGATCGTTCAGCCCGTCGAGGACAGCCTGCGACTGGGCGACCAGTTCGGGCCCGCGCACCGTGTCACCGCGAAGTTCGCCGTGGTCGACCATCGCCTCGATGGTGGACTCGGGCATCGTGTTGACCACACCAGGTGCGACCAGGTCGACCACGTAACGGGTGTCGCTGTAGGCCGGGTCCTTGGTGCTGGTCGATGCCCACAGCGGCCGCTGCGGCCGGGCGCCGGCGGCCCGCAGGGCCTTCCACCGATCACTGGCGAACGTACGTTCATAGTGGTGGTAGGCCAGTCTGGCATTGGCGATTGCCGCCTTGCCGCGCAGCGTACGGGCCTGCTCCCCGCCGATCTGGTCCAACCGACGGTCCACCTCGGTGTCCACCCGGGAGACGAAGAACGAGGCGATCGAGGCGATGGATGCCAGGTCGTGACCGTTGTCCCTGGCCTGTTCGAGTCCGGTCATGAACGCGTCCATGACCTGGTCGTACCGGCGCAGCGAGAAGATCAGGGTCACGTTGACGCTGATGCCCAGGGCCAGTGTCCTGGCGATCGCCGGTATCCCCTCGGCCGTCGCCGGGATCTTGATGTACAGGTTGGGCCGGTCCACCAGCCACCACAGCGCCCTGGCCTCGGCCACGCTGCGGTCGGTGTCGTGGGCGATGTTCGGGTCGACCTCCAGGGATACCCGACCGTCCAGCCTGTCGGTGCGCTCGAAGGCCGGCCTGAGCACGTCGCAACCCCACCGGACGTCGTGGGTGGTCATCGCCCGCACCGCCTCCCCCACGCTCAGTTCCCGCACCGCGAGGTCGTGGAGCTGGTCGGTGTAGGACTCGCTGTGCCGTAGCGCATGGGCGAAGATCGTCGGATTGCTGGTAACGCCGACAACATGCCGCTGGTCCATCAACCACTTCAGGTTGCCGGTGGCCAACCGTTCCCGGCTCAGGTCATCCAGCCACACCGCCACACCAGCGGCGGACAGGTCGGCCAGGACGTCACTCATGAAGTCCTCCCATATCGGTGGTATGGAGATGGTCAGGTGCCGGTGGTGCTGCCGGTGATCCGACCGGCCCGGTGCAGACTCGCGTGCGCCGCGGCCACCACGTGGTCGGGGGTGAAGCCGAACTGCTCGAAGACGACGGAATGCGCGGCGCTGGCCCCGAAGTGGTCCAGGCTGACGATCTCCCCAATGTCGCCGACGATCTCCCGCCAGCCCTGGGCCACCGCGGCCTCCACACTCACCCGCACCCGACGCCCCCTGGGCAGTACGAGCTCCTGATAGGACTCTTCCTGGGCCCGGAACCACTCCAGACAGGGCATCGACACCACGCGGGTAGGAACTCCGTCGGCCTCCAGCCTGTTCCGGGCCGCCAGTGCCAGTGTCACCTCGGAGCCGGTTCCGATCAGGATGACCTTCGGCGGCCCGTCGGAGGCCTCGGCGAGTACGTAGCCACCCCGGGCGGCCCCCTCGGCCGACGCGTACAGGTCCCGGTCGATGGTGGGCAGGTTCTGTCGGGTCAGGCACAGCCCGGCGGGGCGGTCATGGTGTTCCAGGATCGTGCGCCAGGCCACCACGGTCTCGTTCGCGTCGGCCGGCCGGACCACGTCCAGGCCGGGGATGGCGCGCAACGCGGCGAGGTGTTCGACAGGTTGGTGGGTCGGACCATCCTCACCGAGCCCGATCGAGTCGTGCGTCCACACGTAGGTGACCGGCAGTCCCATCAGCGCGGCCAGCCGGACCGCCGGACGCATGTAGTCGCTGAACACCAGGAAGGTCCCGCCGTACGGCCGGGTCCCCCCGTGCAG
>DATCXL010000372.1:0-11420 GCA_036565825.1 Mycobacteriales bacterium | reverse complement strand
GCGAGGTATTCACGCAGTGAGACACCGACCGGCCACTCGTCCAGGATCAGCGGCAGCCCACCGGTGACCAGGTAGGCGTCGAAGGCATCGGCGGGAGGCAGGTCGAGCAAGGCCGCGACGTCGGCAGGGTTGAGCGGTGGCACCACCATCTCGGTGGCGCGCTGGTGGAACGGCCTTCCGTAGTCGTTCAGCGCCTCCATCATCGCCAGGTCCGATCCGACACACAGCAGCAGCACCGGTCGACGGGACAGCTCGCGGTCGAACTGCTTCTGCAGGGTTCCCTCGAAGCCGGCATCGTTGGCGATCAGGTACGGCATCTCGTCCAGGACCACCACACCCGGTCGGTCCTGCGGCAGCGCCTCGGCCAGGAGCCGAAGCGCCGCGTCCCAGGACCCGGGCGTCTGCTCGACGAACACCCCGGCGCCGGGCAGGTTCGACGCCGCCGCCGCCTCGGTGAACAACCGCAGATCGGCGGCCACGTCTGGTTGCGCGGACGCGGTGAAGAACAGGTACGGCAGGCCCGCGCGCTCGACGAACTCCTCGACCAGCCGTGACTTGCCGACGCGGCGGCGACCACGCATCAGGACCGCCCGACCGGGCCGCCCGGCCCGACCACCTGCCTCGACCCGGCGCAGCATCTGGTCGAGCAGTGTCAGTTCCCTCTTCCGTCGGATGAACCTGGTCATACCTACCCGCGTGATGTGCTCAGGCGTGATCGTTTCAGAGATGAGAGTGTCATCAGTGAGCGTCTTGGCGATGAGCGTCCTGGCGCGGCGCAGGCAGGGCGGCCCGGGCGGCCCGTTCGGCGTACAACTCCCGGCCGAAACTGCGGATCAGCAACGCGATCATCAGCCCGAGGGTCAGACAACTACCGATCACCAGCACCGCGCTTCCAAGAACCGATCCGGCCCGGGCGGCGGTCCCGATCCCGGCCCCCCACAGACCCGCCCGCCGGGCATCAGCCGCACTCACCGAGGTACCCCGGCGCCTGGCCAACCCTTCTTCCTCAGCCCGACTTGGTGATGATCTGCGGAAGCCGTACACACCGGTGATAATCGACATCACAACTAGGACGCCGCAGACCACTGCGAAGCCAGTACGCGAGTCTTCGTAGATCGCCGCCAGAAAGCCACCTATGAGCAGCCCCTGAACTCCCAGCACGAGCAGCATGAGGAGTGTCGCTCCCATCCGGCGCAACCAGTAGGCCGGACCGCGGTCATACCATGTTGTCCCCAGCGGCGAGACAGACTCGATGTAAGCCGGCCGTTTGTCAGGAGGTCCCCACGGCGCCGCCACCACAGACTGACCACGCCGCTTTTTTCCCACCACGACAACGCCCCTTCCCAGTGTCGTTCGACCCGTCCTGTCGACTCACACCCTCACTTCGAGATGATTGACCGGCTAAGGCACATCAGCCGAAAACGGAGTGCCAGATCTTCGTTGCCCCGTGTTCGATGCCCTTCCCCATATTGAGCAGATCACGACCCGTCCGTTCCCCGGCATGACCAATACCTTCGGCAACGCCCTTGACCACGCCGTCCCGACGGATGTCCTCGTCCCAGTGCTCGTGGAATCCCTCGTACACCAGGTCACCCACACCTACTCCTATAGCGCCACCAAGCAGCACTCCCGCGCCGACCGCGACGACCGGCGCGGCTCCGATGCCTGCCGCGAGGCCCACAACGGCACTACCGGCGATGGCACCCGCGGCGAGGCCGGCAACATTGGCGGTGCCGTCCTCGGCGATGGCACGGGCCGGGTCCTCACCCTTGTCGATGTCGTCCCTGGCCTGGAAGTAGGTGCCCAACCCGGTGGCGGCCACGTCGATGACCGGTACGTCGCTGAGGAACTTCAGCATCCTCGATCCGTCGGCGGCCTCGGTGAACGCCCCGCCCGCGCCGCCGGGGAGCCCGCCGACCACGTCCCCGACATCGACGTTGAGCAGTTCCGACAGTGGCCTGATGTCCCGCTCCGCCGCGGCCAGTTGGGTGTCGAGTTCCTGGAGTTCCCGCAGGGCGGCGCTGCGACTGGCCTTGACGTCGGCCGGCATCTTCTGCCCGGGCGGGGTGGCGTCCCGGGCGGCCTGCCACTCATCCCTGGCCTGCGCGAATCTCCTGGCCTGCTCGCCACGCAGGTCGTCCAGCCGTTTGCGCATTGCCGAGGGAATGGCGCCGATACCGCGCAGGTAGTCGGCGAAGGCGACCTTGTCGGCGCTGGCGAGCCCCTCGCCGTCACCGGCGTGGTCGACCAGGTCGACGATCTGGTTTCCCAGTTCGGACAGGGTCTGCTCGGCGAGCAGCCGAAACCCCTGCGCGGCGAGCAGGTACTGCTGACGCTCGGCTGCGTAGTTCGCGACGGCCCGGGTCGCCGGCTGGCCCGGTGCCGGACGGCCGTCTTCGCCGATGCGCACGCCCACGCCGCGCGCCTCGGATGCGGCCTGCCGTAATCCCTCCTCGGCTCGGCCCAACTCCTCGGCCAGGGTGGTGAGAGTGTCAGCGGCGGTCTGAAGAAACGCGCCGACGGCCGATCCGGCCACCGACGCCAGTTCCCAGTGGGCGGCGAACCCGGTGGCGGCATCACCCGACCAGCCAGCATCACCGACCAGGTCGCGGATCTGGGCGTTCACGGTGTGCACGACGGTCCCGATCCGTTCCGGGCACGGTCGCAGCGTGGCGGCCAGGTCGACCACGCTGTCGATGTCCCCGCCCACCCAGCTTGCCGTTCCCATCCGGGCCCTCCGTGCGGTCGGGCCTACTCGGCCACCGGGTCGACATCGAGCATGTCGTCGTACAGTTCCCGGACACTGATCTCGGCTTCCAGGTAGTTGTCGTGCACCGTGGTCAGATTGTCGCCGGTGAGGTCGAGATCCTCGGTGATCTTCCTGTGCAGCGCGGCGATCCCGGTGAGGGCGAACCGCACCGCCTGGTCCAGCGAGTCCTCGCCCGTGTCGACCCGTAGCGATGCCAGGTCCGGTACCGCGTCGGAGAAGTCAACCGATCCGACATGGAATGCCCGTGAAGCGCTGCTGAGATCATCAAGGATCACCTGATATCCCGCGCTCACCATCACTCCCGCGCATCATCGAAGAAGGACAGGTCTTCGGGCTGCCAGCGCGGGGCATCATCGGGCACGGTGGCGTCCAGGCAGATTTGAGCGATACCGGCCCGGCCCCATCAGCGTCCGTAACCGGTGGAGTCGCAGGGCCATCCATGGCTGGGCTGGCCCCAGCGCGTCGACAAGAGCCGGCTGGCTGGTGAAGGCCAGCGCCACCGGGTCCCCCGAGGCAAGCAGGCGGGTCTCGAAACGTACGCCACGATGTCCGGGCCGCGGGTCGGGATGTGCCGGTGCGTACACGATGTCCGGAAGCTCGGCTGATTCCAAGGATCACCCCCGTGCCGTATGCAGAGGATCGGCTCGGCCTGGCACACAGACGCGAGGCAAACTCACCGTACCGCATTCAAGGAGCATCCATTAATTGATCTTGGCGCCCAACAAACCATCGACGCACAGAGCAACAACCTTTGACAGAGATCGACACGGCGCCAGTAACGCTCTGTTTGGATCGCGTGGGATGGGTATGGACCGGCCATGAGCTCACGCATCGCGTCGGAAGCACTTGTCGAACGACTGGTCGACTGGGGCGTGGACACCGTCTTCGGTCTGCCCGGGGACGGCATCAACGGCATCATGGAGGCCCTGCGGCGGCACCAGGACCGGATCCGCTTCCTGCTGGTGCACCACGAGGAGGCCGCCGCGTTCATGGCCACCGGGTACGCCAAGGCCACCGGCCGGCTCGGGGTGTGCCTGGCCACCAGCGGTCCGGGCGGTATCCACCTGCTCAATGGTCTGTACGACGCCAAGCTCGACCACGTGCCGGTGCTGGCCATCACCGGGATGCAGGAAACCTCGCTGCTGGGTACCGGGTACCAGCAGGAGGTGCACCTCGACCGGGTCTTCTCCGACGTGGCCGAGTACTCGTTGCTGGTCGACAACCCGAGGCAGCTCCCGTCCGTGGTGGATGCCGCGGTGCGGACCGCGCTGGCCCGCCGGACGGTCTCCCACCTCACCGTGCCGAACGACGTACAGGTCGCCGACGCCGACGCCGACCCCTGGCAGCATGTCGCGCCGGCCAACCCCCCGGCCACCGCGCCGATCTACCTGCAGGCACCCGGCTGCCCGCGCGCGGAGGACGTGGCCAGGGCCGCGGAGATTCTCAACGCCGGCGAGCGGATCGCACTGCTGGTCGGCGCCGGTGCCCTGCACGCCCGCGCCGAGGTGGAACAGGTCGCCGACATCCTGGGCGCACCGGTCATCAAGACACTACCCGGCAAGGCGGTGCTGCCCGACGACTCACCGCTGACCACTGGCGGCATCGGGCTACTGGGCACCGCGCCCTCCGAGGAGCTGGTCTCCGACCTCGACACCCTGTTCATGGTCGGCACCAACTTTCCCTACACCAAACACCTGCCCGACCCGGGGAAGGTGCGGGTCGTGCAGGTGGAGGCCGACCCGATCCGGGCCGGCATGCGGATACCCACCGAGATGCCGATGGTCGGTGACTCCGCCGAGACCCTGCGGGCTCTGTTGCCGCTCCTGCGACGCCGGGCCGACCGGTCCCACCTGGAGAAGTACCAGGCCGCGATGGCAAAGTGGCGTAGACGGATGGCCACCGCACGGTCGTCCACCCGCGACCCCATCGCACCCCAGTACCTGATGGGACTGGTCGACGACATGGCCGACGACGACGCGATCCTCACCTGTGACAGCGGCACCATCGCCACCTGGGCGGCGCGGCACTGGACCATCCGCGGTGACCGGCAGTTCTACCTGTCCGGGAACCTGGCCACCATGGCGCCCGGCCTGCCCTACGCGGTCGCCATGCAACACGCCTTTCCCGGCCGACAGGTGGTCGCGTTCGTCGGCGACGGCGGCTTCGCCATGCTGATGGCCGAGTTCCTCACCGCCGCGCAGCACGGCCTGCCGATCACGGTGGTCGTCAACAACAACGACTCGCTGGGCCAGATCCTCTGGGAGCAGATGGTGCTGGGCTACCCCGAGCACGGGGTGCGCTTCGGTCAACCGGCCAGCGACTTCGCTCCATGGGCCCGAGCCTGCGGCGGGCACGGCGCGAAGGTCACCGAGGCGGCCGAGCTACCCGAGGCCATCCGCGCCGCGCTGAGCCACCCCGGACCGTCCCTGGTGGACGTGAACGTGGACCCCAACGAACCGCCGATGCCGGGCCGGGTCGAGTACACACAGGCGAGGAGGTTCGCCCAGGCCTTCATGCGCGGTCAACCGCACCGGGTGGCAATCGCCACCACCATCGTGCGGGACCGGATCGAGCGGATGCGGGGCTGAGAAATGGCAGGAACGAGCAGGGTGAGACTGCCGGACCCGGTGCTGACCAGACCCGCACCCACCGAGGTGGACGCCGACGCGCTACGCCGGGTACTGGAGTCCAGGGTGGATGGTGAGGTGCGGTTCGACCCGGGTAGCCGGGCCACCTACGCCACCGACGGTTCGAACTACCGTCAGGTACCGATCGGCGTGGTCATTCCCCGTGACATCGAAGCCGGCGTGCGGGCACTTGCGGTCTGTCGCGAGTTCGGCGCGCCGCTGTTGTCCCGCGGTGGCGGCACCAGCCTGGCCGGTCAGTGCTGCAACACCGCCGTGGTCATCGACTGGTCAAAGTACTGCGACCGGGTCGAGTCGGTCGACCCGCGGGCCCGCACCGCGATCGTCCAACCGGGAATCGTGCTGGACACGTTGAACGCGGTCACCGGCCGGCAAGGTCTGATCTTCGGTCCCCGTCCGGCCACCCACGACCACTGCACCATCGGCGGGATGATCGGCAACAACTCCTGCGGGTCGACCGCGCAGATGTACGGCAAGACCGTCGACAACGTGGCCAGGTTGGAGGTGGTCACCTATGACGGTGAGCGGTTCTGGGCCGGCCCGACCAGTGATGCCGAGTACGAGCGGATCGTCGCCCGGGGTGGACGGCGGGCCGAGATCTACCGGCAGTTGCGTGAGCTACGCGACCGTCACGCCGAGGCGATCCGGGCGCGGTTCCCGAAGATCCCCCGCCGGGTGTCCGGCTACAACCTGGACTCGCTGCTGCCCGAGTACGGATTCGACGTCGGCCGGGCGCTGGTCGGCTCGGAGTCCACCCTGGTCACCGTGCTGCGGGCCGAGATCAATCTGGTGGAACAACCGGAGTACCGGGCGATGGTGGTGCTCGGCTACCCGGACATCTTCGCAGCCGCCGACGCCGTGCCCAGGGTCAACCGGCACAGGCCGTTGGCGGTGGAGGGTATCGATGACCGGTTGGTCTCGTTCGAGAAGCAGGAACACCTCAACGCCGAGGCGCTCAACCTGCTTCCGGAGGGGGCCGGTTGGCTACTGGTGCAGTTCGTCGGCACCTCCCAGCAGGACGCCGACCAGAAGGCTCGCGGGCTGATCGACGAACTGGAGCGGACCGAACACGCCCCCACCGTGCGGTTCTACGACGATGCCGAACACGAGGACGAGATGTGGGACGTCCGGGAGTCCGGACTGGGTGCCACCGCGAAGGTGCCCGGCATGCCCGACACCTGGGAGGGTTGGGAGGACTCGGCGGTCACCCCGGAACGCCTCGGTGACTACCTGCGTGACCTGCGGGCGCTGATGGTTGAGTTCGACTACCAGGCCGCGTCGCTGTACGGGCACTTCGGGCACGCCTGTGTGCACACCCGCATCCCGTTCGACCTGGTCAGCGCCGGCGGCATCGACCGGTACCACCGGTTCGTGGAGCGGGCCGCCGATCTGGTGCTGCGCTACGGTGGCTCGTTCTCCGGTGAGCACGGCGACGGACAGTCCCGGGCGGAGTTGTGGCCGAAGATGTTCGGCGCGGACCTGGTCGGTGCGTTCGGACAACTCAAGGCGATCTTCGACCCCGACGACCGAATGAACCCGGGCAAACTCGTCGCGCCCTTCCGCCTCGACGAGAACCTGCGGCTGGGCGCCAACTTCGAACCGTGGGAGCCGGCCACCCGGTTCGGTTATCCGAACGACGAAGGTAGCTTCGGCCGCGCGGTGTTGCGCTGCGTGGGGGTCGGTAAGTGTCGACGCGACTCGACCGGCGTGATGTGCCCCAGCTACCGGGCCACCCGCGAGGAGGAGCACTCCACCCGCGGCCGGGCCCGGCTGTTGTTCGAGATGTTGCGCGGAGAGGTCATCGAGGATGGCTGGCGTTCGCAGGCGGTCCGCGACTCGCTGGACCTGTGCCTGGCCTGCAAGGGCTGTAAGAGCGACTGCCCGGTCAACGTGGACATGGCCACCTACAAGGCGGAGTTCCTGTCACACCACTACGCGGGTCGGATCCGGCCGCTGTCCCACTACTCGATGGGATGGATCCCGCTGTGGGCCCGGCTCGCCGCCACCGCGCCCGGCCTGGTCAACGCGGTGACGCACGCGCCAGGTCTGTCGGAGTTGGTCAGGCGGCTGGGTGGGATCGCGGCCGAGCGCCCGCTTCCGGTCTTCGCGCCGCAGCGCTTCACCGACTGGTTCGGCCACCGTGGACCGCGGGGCACCGGTGAGCGCGGCGACGTGGTGCTGTGGCCGGACACCTTCGTCAACAACCTGCATCCGGCTGTGGGACAGGCCGCCGTGGAGGTGTTGGAGGCCGCAGGGTTCCGGGTGCATGTTCCACAACAGACCGTCTGTTGTGGACTTACCTGGATCTCCACCGGGCAACTCGACGTCGCCAGGAGGGTCGCCCAACGGACGCTGCGGGTGCTACGTGGGCCGCTGCGGCGCGGCGTGCCGATCGTCGGTCTGGAGCCGAGCTGTACCGCGGTGTTCCGCTCGGACCTGCCCGAGATGATGCCGCACGACCTTGACGTCCGGCGGCTGCGGGACCAGACCCGCACGCTGTCGGAGCTGCTCAACGACCGGGCCTCGGACTGGTCCGCGCCGAAACTGGACGCACCGGCGTTGGTCCAACCGCACTGCCACCAGCACGCCGTCATGGGCATGGGCCCCGATGCCGAGTTGATGCGACGCTTCGGACTGGACGCACAGATGCTCGATGTCGGATGCTGCGGGTTGGCCGGTAACTTCGGGTTCGAGCGCGGTCACTTCTCGGTGTCTATGCGCAGTGCCGAACTCGGCCTGCTGCCCGCGGTCCGGCAGGCCGACCCGCGGGCGTTCGTGCTGGCCGACGGGTTCAGTTGCCGGACCCAGATCGAGCACGCCGACATCGGTCGGCAGGCCGTGCACCTGGCCGAGGCGCTGGCCCTGGCGATCCGCCACCGCCCGGACGGTCGGGGTGAACCCGGTGCTCCTGGTATGCCTGGTGAGTATCCGGAACGGGTCGCGGCGCGGCGACCCGCTCCGCCACAGCGGGCCCACTGGTCAGGCGACCTGGCGCGGGCCGCGATCCACGAGGGCGAGGTGGGATGAGGCCCCGGGACGGTGTCCACGTGGGCCGGACGACGTGGGTGATCGCCGAGGGACGGATCCCGGCGGAGAGCCACGGCCCGGCACCGGCCATGACCGGGCACGAGACGGTGTGCATGCTCAACACCGGTGACCGGGACGCGCACGTGCGGATCACCGTGTACTTCACCGACCGCGAGCCGGCGGGTCCGTACCCGGTCACCGTGCCGGCCCGGCGCACCGTACACCAGAGATTCAACGACCTGACCGATCCCGAACCGGTGCCCAGGGACACCGACTATGCGTCGGTGATCGACAGTGACGTGCCGATCGTGGTGCAGCACACCCGACTGGACTCCCGGCAGGCCGAGAACGCCCTGCTGTCCACGATCGCCTACCCGGTCTGATGTCCGCCCCACCACCCGAGCCATCGCCCGAGCCGACGCCCGGGCTGAGGGCTGGGCTGGCGGCTGGGCCGGGATCCGACACCGTCGGCACCGGGGATCCGAATGTCGAACGGGTCGAGGTGGCCACCTACACCGTGCCGACCGAGCGCCCGGAGGCGGACGGCACGGCGAGCTGGGACGCCACCACGATTGTGCTGGTACGGGCGCACGCCGGTGGCCTGGTCGGGACCGGGTGGACCTACGGTCCGGCCGCGTGCGCGTCGGTGGTGCGCGACGCGCTGGGTGCGGTCGTGGTCGGTCGTCCGGCCCTGGACGTGCCCGGTATGTCAGAGGCGATGATTCGTCGGGTGCGCAATGCCGGCAGGCCGGGCGTGGCGGGCTACGCGATATCCGCGGTGGACACCGCCCTGTGGGATCTGAAGGCGCGACTGCTCGGCCTGCCGTTGTTCCGACTTCTCGGTGCGGTACGCACCGAGGTGCCGGTCTACGGCAGTGGCGGGTTCACCAGCTACGACGAGGCGACCCAACGGGAACAGCTCTCGTACTGGGTGCACAGGCAGCGGATCGGCCGGGTGAAGATCAAGATCGGTGAGGCCGGGGGCCGTCGGACCGCCCGCGACCTGGACCGGATACGGAAGGCCCGCGACACCATCGGGGACCTCGCCGAACTCTACGTGGACGCCAACGGTGGCTACGGTCGCAAGCAGGCGATCCGGGTCGCGGAGGCGGCCGGCGACATGGGGGTGGACTGGTTCGAAGAACCGGTGTCCTCCGACGACCTCGCCGGCCTGCGGGAGGTCCGGGACCGGGTGCTGCCCGACGTGGCCGCCGGCGAGTACGGCTGTGACCTGTCGTACTTCCAGCGGATGTGCCAGGCGGGCGCGGTGGACTGTCTTCAGGCGGACGTGTCCAGGTGTGGTGGGATCACCGAGTGGCTGCGGGTGGCGGCGGTGGCCGCGGCACACGGCCTGCAGGTGTCCGGGCACTGCGCGCCGCACCTACACGCCCACGTCGCCTGCGCGGTGCCCAACCTGCGGCACCTGGAGTGGTTCCACGACCATGTCCGGATCGAGTCGATGTTCTTCGACGGGGTGCTGGACCCGAGCAGCGGGGTGTTGCGTCCGGCACCGGACCGGGCCGGTAACGGACTGCGACTACGTGCCGCCGACGCCGACCACTACCGCACCAGTTAACCCGTCCGCCCACGCCCGGGATCGTTGGCTGTTTCGCGCGAGAACCTGGACCGGTCGGCGGGTGCGGCGACTGGACGCGGAGTGTCACGGAACCGGGGGCGACTACTCCGGTCGACTGGTTTCCACTCACCCCTCCGGGGAACAGATGCGGTGTTCGCAGCCGGATTCACGGACATCACGGAGAGGACAGCGGTGATGGCAGAGAAGGTACGAGATGTGATGACCTCCGAGCCGATCTCGCTGCAGCCGGACGCGTCGCTCCTGGAGGCCGCCCAGCAGATGCGTGACAGCGCCATCGGTGACGTCCTGGTACTTGAGGACCATCGTATCCGGGGCATGCTGACCGACCGCGACATCGTGGTCCGCGCCATCGCCGAGGGACGCGACCCGAGTGAATGCACGGTGGGTGAGATCTGCAGCGAGGACGTGGTGTTCGTCGGGCCCGACGACGACGCCGACCGGGCGGTCGAGATGATGCGGCTACGCGCCGTGCGCCGGGTTCCGGTCATCGAAGGCGCCGAGGTGATCGGCGTCGTGTCCATCGGGGACATGGCGATGGATCGCGACGAGCGGTCGGCGCTGGCTGACATCAGCGCTGCCCCGCCCAACATCTGACGGCACATCTGACGGCGATTCGGTGATCTTCGGAGGGCCCGATGCAGCACGACGAGTTCATCGGTCAGGTACAGCACCGGGCGCGGCTGTCCAGCCGTGGCGAGGCCGAGAGGGCCACCCGGGCCACCCTGGAGACGCTCGGCGAGCGGATTCCCGAACACCTCGCCGAGAACCTGGCCGCGCAGTTGCCACAGGAGATCGGTGAGCATCTACGTAGGACGGTGACCCTGGGAGGTGAGGGTACCGGCGAACGGTTCGGGTTGCCCGAGTTCGTTTCCCGGACGGCCATTCGATCCGGGTCCGACGAGCCGGCCGCGGTGTACCAGGCCCGGGTTGTTCTGGAGGTGGTCGACGATGCGGTCGCCCCCGGGATGATGGCCAAGGTCCGAGAGGCGTTGCCCGGTGACCTGGAACGGCTGACCGAGGTCGGCAGTACCGGCGACCTGGCCTGAGGGCCCGAGGAGCTGGGGCCTGAGAAGCCGAGGAGCTGAGGACCTGAAGACCCGTTGGAACGCCTGTTCGTGCAGACCACCGGGATGCCGCCACACCGACCGGCGTCCCGGTCGGGTCAACCGGGCATGTCAGGGGGCCTGCCGTGCGCGTCGGCTACTTCCTGTCCAGTGAGGAACATCCGCCCGGCGAGCTGGTACGTCAGGCCCGGCTCGCCGAGCAGGCCGGATTCAGCGGCCTGTGGATTTCCGACCACTACCACCCGTGGAACCATGTGCAGGGCCAGGCGCCGTTCGTGTGGGCCACGATCGGCGCGATCTCGCAGGCCTGCCGGCTG
>DATCXL010000354.1:0-6909 GCA_036565825.1 Mycobacteriales bacterium | reverse complement strand
GCCGTCATCACCCAGACAGACCTCGACAAGGGCGATCCGGGGACTGGTATCGCCGGGCGGGGGTGCCAGGCTCGGCCAGCGGACCGGGCGGCTTCCGTAGACCACTGAGGACTCCCGGATGTAACCCACCGGTCCGAAGTTCGGCGACGTGAAGGCGTTCGTGCTGGCCGAGTCGGACTTTCGGACCCGACCGGCCGCGTGGATCACGTCGTTCATGACGACGACCGTTCCCTGGCCGCGGGACGCGGGCGCCGCGGCGGTCCGTACCGACGCCAGCAGGTTGGCCGGTCCCTCCGCTCCCGGGGCGTGCGCTGAACGCATGGCCCCGGTCACCACCAGTGGCTCGGGACGGTCCCAGTACAGGTCCAGCAGGTAGGCCGTCTCCTCCATGGTGTCGGTGCCCTGGATCAGGACGACCCCGGTGGCGCCGCCGTCCACCACCGCCCCGGCCCAGGTCAGCGCGGCCAGCACGTCACCGAAGGACAGGGACGCGCTGGGCAGCGCGGCCAGGGTGGCGGTCTCGATGCGGGCGACCCGGTCCAGCCCCGGCACCGCCGCCATGAGGTCTGCCGCCCCCAGGGTCGGTGCCACGCCACCGTCGCCGTCGCCGGGGGTCATCGTGATCGTGCCTCCGAGCGAGGCAACAGCGACCTTCGGAAGGGCCATCTCGCGTCTCCTAGAAAGTATGTACTTTGGATTTTATATGATGCATAGTGGCAGGTGAAAGTGCTGACCGCGACCGACGCGGCTGTGTCAGACCGGAGGAGGTGGACCGGGTCATGCGCGTCATCGACGTCCACGCGCACGTGATCCCGCCAGTCCTGGTGGAGGCGATGCGCCAGGACACGGCACCGGACGGCATCCGCGTCGAGACGGACGGCGGTACGCCCTGGGTGGTGCACCGCCAGGGCTACCGGTACCAACTGCTCGACGCCTTCCACGACGTCGAGGTCCGGCTGCAGACGATGGACGCGGCCGGTGTGTCGCACGCGCTGCTCTCCGCGGCGCCGCCGCTGTTCCTCTACTGGACAGACGCGGCAGAGGCCGTCGACTCGGCGCGTACCGTCAACGACGCGATCGCGGCCATGGCCAGGCAGGCGCCCGACCGGTTCTCCGCGGTGGCGACCCTGCCCCTGCAGGATCCGGACCATGCGGTCGTCGAGCTTCGGCGCTGCGTCGCCGAGCACGCGATGGTGGCCGCCCAGATCGGACCGACCTGTGAGGGCACCGTCCTGGACGGCGACGAACTACGGCCGGTGCTGGTCGCCGCGCAGCGGCTTGGCGTGCCGCTGATCGTGCATCCCTACTACGTCGGCAGCACACCCGGCCTGGACGACTTCTACCTGACCAACCTGCAGGGCAACCCGTGGCAGACGGCGGTGTGCGCGTCGCGGCTGATCCTCTCCGGAACGCTCGACGACCTGCCGGGCCTGGACTGCGTCCTGGTCCACGGCGGCGGTCACCTGCCATACCAGATCGGCCGGCTCGACCACGGCCACCGGGTACGGCCCGAGGCCAACCGTCCGCAGCGGCCACCGAGTGAGTACCTGCGTCGGTTCCACTACGACACGTTGACCCACCGCCCGGAGTCGACGGCCTGGCTGATCGACCAGGTGGGCGCCGACCGGGTCGTCTATGGCAGCGATGTGCCCTTCGACATGGGTGCGGGCCCGCTCGCCGCCCAGTTGGCGGGCATCGACCTGGCCGCCACGGACCTGGCCTCGATCGCGCACGGCAACGTGGAACGACTTTTCGGTATGGGCGCGGCTTCTCGCCCCGGTTGAGGCCGGGCCCACCACACCCCGTCGATATTCCCACGGCGGACTCCCGACGGCCTGTCCACCGTGGGGCCCACGCCGTTGCTGGCTACCAGCTCACCGCACCGGAGAGGCTTCACCATGCCAGAGATCGATCTGCTCATCACCGGTGCCACCGTGGTGGGTCCGGACGGCCGGCGGCAGGTCCAGGTGGGCGTGGCCGACGGCCGGATCGCCTACGTCGGCCCGGACCGGCCGGCGGCCCGCAGCACCGTGGACGCGGCAGGTCTGCTGCTGTTGCCCGGTGGGGTGGACACCCATGTTCACCTCATGGACCCGGGCAGTACCGAGCGGGAGGACTTCCCGGCCGGCACCAGCGCCGCGGCCGCGGCCGGGGTGACCACGATCGTGGAGCACTCACACGGCAATCCGGTGCGCCGGGTCGAGGACCTGCGCGTCAAGGTCGACTACCTGCGCGGTCGGTCGAACGTTGACTTCGGGCTGGCCGCGCACGCGTGGCCGGGTGCGGCAGAGGCCGTCGCACCGCTGTGGGAGGCGGGGGTGACCTTCTTCAAGGTGTTCACCTGCACGACCCACGGCGTACCGGGCCACGACGCGGCGGCGCTGCGCACGCACCTGAGGCGTACGGCCGAGGTCGGCGCAGTCACCCTGATGCACTGCGAGGACGAGTCCCTCACCAGCGCGGCCGAGAAGGAACTGCGCGCCGCGGGCCGCCAGGACGCGGGACTCCTGCTGGACTGGCGCAACCGGGATGCCGAACTCGTCGCGGCCGCGGTCGCCGCGATGCTGGTCCGTCGGACCGGCGCCCGGGCCACCCTCGCCCATGTCAGTAACTCCGAGGTGGCGCGGTACGTCCAGGCCGAGCGTGAGCGTGGCGCCCGGCTGGCCGTCGAGTCCTGCCCCCAGTACTTCATCCTGCGCGAGAACGAGGTGCACCAGCACGGTGCGCTGCGCAAGTTCACCCCGCCCGCACGGGCCCGCGTCGACGACGACGAGGACCAGATGTGGCGACTGTTGCGTAGCGGCGTACTGACCCACATGTCCAGCGACCACGCGCCGGCCACGCTGGAGCAGAAGCGGGCCGGCGACATCTGGCAGGTGCATTTCGGGCTGCCCGGCCTGGACAGCACCTACGCGCTGCTGCTCGACGCCGCGGCGCGCGGGCGGTTGGCCTACGAGGATGTCGTACGGGTGTACTGCCAGGCGCCGGCACAGGCGTACGGATTGTGGCCACGTAAGGGCAGCCTGCTGCCGGGTGCCGACGCGGATCTGGTGCTGGTCGATCCGGGGGTGCGGCGCACCCTGCGCGACGCCGACGTGTTGTCCAAGGCCGGCTGGACCCCCTACGACGGCCGCGAGGTCACCGGCCGGGTGGTCCGTACCTACCTGCGCGGGGAACCGGTGGCGCGGGACGGTGTGCCGGTGGGTGCGCTCACCGGACGGTTCCTGCCCGGACCGGGGGCGGCCGTGGTTCGCAGCGACTGACGACCGTCGGTCGCCTGGCCAGCCGCAGGTCGGGCGACATGGACGCGACATGGACAGGCCGGTACGCGGCGGCGAAACCGTTGACAAACATTTTACACGATGTAAAGTATACCAATCATCGGGCCACTGCCCTCCGCCGGCATCAGGCCAGGGCAACCAGTTCGGCCCGGTCCCAGAACAGCCGCTCGCCCCAGGGGCCGGCCATACCCAGAACCGTCCACACAGACAGGGAACGCCATGGGCCGAAACAGGGAAACCGTGCCAGGTAGCGCCGCCCTCAAGGACAGGGCCGATCCGGGCGGTGGGAGCACCACCGGTAACAAGGTCCCCCTGGCAGTACTCGCGATCGTGCTGCTGCTCGAGACGTCCTATGTGCTCAACTCGATGGACCGGCAGCTTTTCCCGATCATCCTGCCCGAGGTGAAGGCCGAGTTCGGCTTCCATCTGAGTGAGGCGGGCCTGCTGGCCACGATCTTCACCCTCGGCGTCGGTCTGGGCGGAATTCCGGCCGGCTACCTGATTGACCGGTTCAGTTCCAAGAACCTGATCCTGGCCGGCATCTTCCTGTTCTCGACCACCACCATCCTGCAGGGGTTCGCCACCGGCTTCGCCGACATGGCGATATACCGGGTTCTCTCCGGCGTGGGTGAGGGTGTTCAGGTCGCCGCCCTGTTCGCGGCACTTGGGGCCTACTTCCGAACGCGGCGCACCATGGCGCTGGGCACGCTGAACCTCTCCTTCGGCCTGGGTGGCTTTCTCGGCCCGATGGTGGGGGCGTACCTGTTGTCCCGCACCGGTATGTGGCAGGCGCCGCTGTGGGTCTTCGGCGCGGCCGGCGCCGTCTTCCTGGTCGCCATCTACCTGGTCATGCCGGCCGACTTCGCCAGCACGAACCGGACATCGGCCGCTGCCGGGCCGAAGGAGACCTTCCCGGCCCGCAACATGGTGATCCTGCTCGCGGTCGCGGTCATGGGCGGCTTCTGCCTGTTCAGTTTCGTCGGTCTCTACCCGACCTACCTGCGCACACAGGTTGGTTTCACCGCCGGTGCCGCCGGCCTGGCCGCCGGCATGTTCGGGGTGGGCGCCATGATGGGCGTTCCGGCCGGGTGGTTGGGCGACCGCTTCAACCAACGAAAGGTGATCGTCGGTGCACTGGTGGCCTGTGCGCTGATCGGTGGCCTCACCTTCTACCTGCACCTGGGACTGCCGGGGCAGATGGTGGTGGCCTTCATCGAGGGCACGCTGCTGAGCGGGTTCATGTTCACCAACACCCAGGCGATGCTGCAACGGTGCATGCCGATTTCGCGCACCGGTCTGGCTTCGGGTCTCTTCGTCAGCGCGTGGTTCCTTCCGGCGACCGTGTCCGGATACGCCTTCGGCGCCATCAAGGAGTCCTTCGGCTGGCCCACCGCCGGGGTGACCATCCTGGTCGTCCTGCCGGTCGTGTCGATTCTGGCCATGCTGGCCATAGACCCGAAGCACGTGCGGTCGGACAAGGTCGTAGAGGCCGCCGCACATATCTGATTCAGACCCGGCGTGCCGCCGGGTAGACCATCGGTTGCGACCCGTCCCGGGCGCGGCCCCGAGTGCAGGAGTCATGATGCCACCCGAAACCCTCATCGCCGAGGTTGAGACGTCCTTCCTCTCGATCCCGCTTGATCGGCCGCTGGTCACCGCCGCGTTCCCGATCCCGGCCATCGACACGGCGTTGGTCAGGGTGCGCACCAGGGGCGGTCACGAAGGTGTGGCCTGGAGCTTCGCCTTCGGCCGTGGCAAGGTCGCCAGCCTGGTGCGGTTCATCCAGGACCTGGGCGAGTTCGCCGTCGGCAAGGACGCCACGCACACGGCGGCACTGTGGTCGCAGATGTTCAGGTCGGCCGGCTTCATCGGCCAGCGCGGCGTGGCCGCGCTGGCCATGTCGGCCATCGACACCGCCTGCTGGGACATCCGGGGCAAGGCGGCCGGGCAGCCGGTCTACCAACTCCTCGGTGGGTACCGCGACTCGATCGAGGTGTACGCGAGCCAGGGTCTGTGGTTGGACAGGTCCCGTGACGAACTCGCCGCGGAGGCACGGTCCCTGGTGGCCGCCGGCTTCCACGCGGTCAAGATGCGCGCCGGCCTGGCCGACGCGGACGAGGACGTGGCCCGGGTCCGGGCGGTACGCGAGGCGATCGGCCCGGACGCGAAACTCATGATCGACGCGAACCAGGCCTGGGACCTCAAGCAGACCCTGGTGATGGCCCGCCGGTTCGAGGAGTACGACATCTTCTGGCTGGAGGAGCCGATGCCGTACACCCCCCTCGACGACTACACCAGGGCCACCGAGGCGATCCCGATGCCGCTGTGCACCGGTGAGTCCAACTACTACAAGGACGAGGTGCTGGCGCTGGTCCAGGCGCGGGCCACCAACTACGTGATGCCGGACCTGATGCGGATGGCCGGGGTCACCGAGTGGATCAAGAGCGCGCACATCGCCGAGAGCTTCGGCCTTCCGATCACCCCGCACCTGTTCATGGAGCACTCCTCCCACCTGGCCTGCGCGGTGCCCAACGCGGTCTGGCAGGAGTACCAGCCCTGGTGGCAGCCGATCATGCAGACGCCGGTGAACGTGGTGGACGGAGCCATCCAGCTTTCCGCGGAACCCGGATTCGGTATCAGCCTCGACGAGTCCGCCGTGGACAGGTACCGCATCTAGCCAGCAGACCCACGTATCAGGAGAAGGCGCTCAATGATTCTCGACAGGTTCAGTCTGGCCGGACGCACCGCATGCGTGGTGGGTGGTTCCCGAGGGATCGGCGCGGCCATCGCGCAGGCCTTTGCCGAGGTTGGGGCGAACGTCGCGATCGTCGGCCGGTCGGCCGAGGCGCTGGAACAGGCCTCGGCCCGGCTCGGCGCACACCCGGTGAAGGTGCTGACCGTGCAGGCCGACGTGGCCGACCCGGCGCAGCGGGCGACGGTCCTGCCCAGGGTCGTCGAGGGGCTGGGTGGGGTGGACATCCTGGTCAACTGCGCCGGGGCCAAACCGCTGCGCGGTGACATGACCGACCGTGAGCACAATCCACTGCCGGCACTGTTCGAGTTGAACGTCAACGCCTACCTCGAACTGTCGGTGGGGGCCGCCCGGCTGATGAAGAAGGCCGGCTGGGGCCGGATCATCAACGTGAGCAGCAGCACCGCGCTCAAGGCCCGCAGCGGTATGGGCGAGTACGCCGTGACGAAGGCGGCGGAGATCATGCTCACCCGCTCGCTCGCGGTGGAACTGGGAGAGTTCGGCGTCACCGTCAACGCGTTGGCCCCGATCCTCACCCGCACCGAGTTCTCGGCCGCGCAACTGGCGGACGACTCGGATGTGGAGCGGGTACTGGCCATGCAGGCGATCAAACGCATCGCCGAACCGGAGGACATCGCCGGTGCGGCCCTGTTGCTCGCGTCGGAGGCGGGCGCGTTCATCACCGGCGCCACCATCGTCATCGACGGTGGCGCCCACGCGTGATGGTGGTTCGGGCACGCGTGACGGCATTCGGTGACTGGTTCAGAAGGGAAGGGCCGAACTGTGGGTGATTCGCTGGGAGTCGTTCGTGGGGCCGTGGTGCAGGCGGCGCCGTGTTTCCTGGACCGGCAGGCCACCGTGGACAAGACGGTCAGC
>DATCXL010000350.1:0-2192 GCA_036565825.1 Mycobacteriales bacterium | reverse complement strand
CCGCGAGTGCCGATACCGGCCCGCCCGTCGACCAACACGGTAGGCGTCGACCCGACCCAGGCCGGCCAGTCGGCCGAAGCAGGTCAGGCGGTCCAGGGGGGCCCGTCCAATCCCGGGCTGAACCGGACCCGGGCGTTGCGTTTCCCGATGACCCCGCCGCTCCCGCGGGTACGCCCGCTGCCGGTGGCGGGTCCAGACGAACCCCCGGCGTCTCGGGCCGGCGTCCCCAGCTATCCCAACCGTCCCGACCACCGCGACCAACGCGACCACACCAGCCATCCCGAATACCCCGACTACCACGCCGAGCGGCGGGTGCGCCGACGGCGGGGGGTGATCGTCCTGGTCGCGGTACTGCTGCTCGGTGCCGGCGCGGCCGGAGCGGGCTGGTCCTACGGGATACTGCACTACACCAAGGTGCCGGTGCTGAAGGGCATGACCAGGGGCGCGGCGGTCGGGATCGCCCACGAGAGCCACCTACGGGTGCGGTCGACCACCTCGGCGGTCTTCGACGACATCGTGAAGGCCGGACTGGTCGCCGGTAGCAGTCCCGGGCAGGGCAACCGGATCACCCGCGGTGGGGAACTCACCCTGCTCATCTCCAAGGGCCCGGGCCCCCGGACAATCCCCAACCTTTCCGGGCGAAGTGCCGACGAGGCGCTGCGAACACTGGCCGACCTGAAGCTGACCGGCAAGGTCGCGCCGGTGTTCGGCGACGTCGATGCCGGTTCGGTGGCCGCCACCGCCCCTCGTTCGGGTTCGACCGTGGCGATCGGCTCCACGGTGACGGTCCTGGTGAGTAAGGGCCGACTGCCAGACACCACCGGCGACACCCGTGACAACGCGGTGCGCCAACTGCGGGACGCCGGCCTGAAGGTGCGGGTGACCGAGGAATTCACCGACGAGGCGGCCCGCGGGAAGGTGGCCAGCCAGCAACCCTCGGGGGGCATCGTGCGACCCGGGGCCACGGTCACCCTGGTGGTGTCCAAGGGTGCGGAGTCGGTGCGGGTACCCAACGTCATCGGCAGGGACCTGGACGACGCCCGCGCACAGTTGGAGAAACTCGGCTTCAAGGTGAAGGTGAACCTGGTACTCGGCGGGCGCTCCGGACGGGTGGTGACCCAGACACCGGTCGGTGGTTTCAGCCAGCACCGCGGCGCCATCATCCACCTCGGCGTGATCTGACACCATGCCCGCCCGCGCCGCCCGGTCGCGTCACCAGGCCAACCGGACCCGGCGCCACCCGGTCGGTGGGCACGTGCTGGTACGGGGCGGACTCGGCCGCGGAGCGATCCGGCACGCCGACGAGATCGGGGCCGAGGCGGTGCAGGTTTTCGTGTCCAACCCCCGCGGATGGGCCCAACCGCCGGGCGACCCCGAACAGGACTCGGTGTTCCGCGCGCACTGCGAAAACAACGCCATTCCGGTCTTCGTACACGCGCCGTATCTGATCAACTTCGGTTCACCCACCCCACAGACGCTGAGCAGGTCGGTGGAATCGACCCGACACGCGCTGCGTCGGGGTGCCGAACTGGGCGCCCGCGGTGTGGTGGTGCACGCCGGATCGGCGGTGGGCGGCGCCCGGCATGAGGACGCGATGCGCCAGGTTGGCGACCACCTGCGACCACTGCTCGACGAGATCGCCGACAGCGGCCCACTGCTGCTGGTCGAACCAACGGCCGGCGGCGGAGCCGCCCTGGCCGCCCGTGCGGAGGACCTGCCGGGCTACCTCGATGCACTCGGGTGGCATCCCAGAGTCGGTGTCTGCCTGGACACCTGCCACCTGTATGCGGCCGGACACGACATCAGCACCGCCACGGGTATGCGCTCGGTGCTCACCGCGGTGTCGCGGGCGGTGGGTGCCCGACGGGTGGGGCTGGTCCACGCCAACGACACGGTGGACCCGTGCGGCTCCACCCGCGACCACCACGCCGCGATCGGGTCGGGCAACATCGGTCTGGACGCGTTCGGCGCGCTGTTCGAGCACCCGGTGACCCGCGGTGTACCGGTGGTGGCGGAGACTCCCGAGGCCGGACTCGGCCAGGACGTCTCCAGGCTCAAACAGGCCCGTGACGGCGGCTGACCGCGTCATCCGGTATCCTGACTGGCATGTCGCGCTTTATTTATGCCCCCGCGCCCCGGCCCATCTGGGTGCGGAGGCGCGCCGTGCGCTAGCGCGACAGCCACCGCAGTCT